>NZ_LWFX01001393.1:0-3408 GCF_001635175.1 Alcanivorax sp. HI0083
AGCTGCAGGGTCACATCCGGTGCGTAGAACTGCGTTTTCCAGTTGCCATCCTGATCCTGCCTGGCTGGGCCTGTCACCACGGTTGGAGGCTCACCGACATGAAGCCCGAGGTCTACAGCATTGATATTGGCAATTAACGGGATGTTGAGATCATTGATATTGAGAGGCAGGTCCAATATCCCTCCCTCGCCTGCTTGCTGCTGTTCTGCCAGATTCAGCACCAGACTGATCACCAGATCATAAACGGGGAATTCACTGTCTTCCGGAACAGATGCACCCTCAACCACTTCAATAATGTCACCGACTTTGATGGTTTCGATGCCCTGAGAGACCGCGATATCATCCAGCATGGTGGCAATCGGCGCCGCAACACCGCCAACATCCCCGATAGCCGTTGCCAGCAAGTCGGCATCCAGGTCCAGAAATTCTGCCACGTCATCGACCCCGAGATTGGACAGCAGATCACCAAGTCGAACAGTCGCATTTTCCAGGCTATCCAGGCTGGTCGGATCCAGAGAAAACCCCGGCTGCTCCAAAACACGGCCCAACAATGCCCCCAGCAGACTGGCATCACCACCCACCCCGGCCGTACCGCCAGCAGCACTGATAGTGGCAACAACTTCCTTGCGAGTCGCCGCATTCACCGTGATATCCAGGCTGCCGAAAACGGACTGTGGCAGCAGCATGGAGATCGGTTCGTTGCGGGTATAGGTCACCAGTACGGCATTACTTTCTTCAACGAAGTTCACCGGCCGAAACGAAAGAACATCGCTGTCGTCCGCGTCTTCAATCAGGCCGACCTGAACCTGCAACGAGCCATCCTCTTCACTAAAACCCTGAGCCTTAGCGGCGGCAAGTGCCCGGGCCTGGATCACTGCCGTACTGACAAATTGGCCACCACAACTCTGCGCTTCGCCCGCCGCTGCCTGCGCCGCCACATTTACCTGCGCCTGCATTTCGCCACGCAGCATATACAGGCGCGCACCATCCAGTGCCATCACCGACAGGATGACGACGATCACCAGCAATAGCGGCGTAATTACCGTCAGGGCGCCTTGCTGGCGCCGGTAATTACTCGTCGCGGGTCTGTTCACCGAAGGTATCCGGTATGGCCGTGCGGAATGAATCCGCCAGGCGGCGCTGAGTATCCACATAGATAGGAGCAGACAGCTCACTTTTCTCTGCCGGCCGGGAGTCCCGCTGCTGGTTCAGCAGCCAGTCAGTCACCGTTTCCGGCACGTTATCCACCACCTGGTCAGAAACACCAAAGCTGTAGTCCTGCTGGGGTTCGGCTGCTACAGCCAGCCCCGGCAATAGACATACCAAAAGCCATTTTTTCATGGTGCGGCCCTCCCGAATTGTTGACTGAGTTTCTCTGCATAGGCCAGTTCATCCGCCGAGAAACCATATTGAGACTGCAATTCCTGAATGCCTTTTTTGTTATCACTCATCAGGTATGCCACCGCCAGATTCTGTCGAACCGGCCCCTGGCCATTGGCCAACTCCAGTGCAGTACGCAGTTCAAACGCGGCATCGTCATACCGGCCCACCAACAACAAGGCATAACCGTAATCATTGCGCACCTGTGATGTGGCCGGTGCCATGTCGCGGGCCTTTTCCAGATGCGAAATCGCCGACATGACCTCATGGCGTTTCAGCAACACCATGCCCAGGCCATGCTCACTGCGGCCATCACCACAACGGTTGGCCAGGGCCCGATATACCTCTTCCGATTCTTCCAGTTTGCCGGACGCCGCCAACAACTGTCCGTAGCGCAACCAGTGATCGATGGCGTTCATCGGATCATTTTCCAGCTGCGCCAACGCTGCATAATTTCGCCCTTTGGCCATCAGTGTATCGACCATTTCCAGGTCGACCCTCTGCTCTGGCTGCAGCGCATCCTTGCAGACAATGCCAGACACATCCACGGTACCGCTTGCCTGTGCAGGTGCACCTTGGTGGGCGCAGCCCGCCAGCACTGCCAGCAGCGCCCCAGCGCACAGACCTCCCCAATTACTGCCACGCATGTCCCTGCTCCCTTTCATCGTGTCAACGCCTCGGCAATGGATACCACCGCCGGGCCACCTATCAAAATAAATAATGCGGGCAACATAAACGCCATCATGATGACCGTCATTTTCGCGCCAATCCGGTTGGTTTCTTCCCGAATCCGGTTGCGCTCCACGTTCTGCGCTTCTTCAATAATCTGCTCGAGACTGTGTGACACACCCGAGCCCAACTGACTGCTCTGTTTCATCAATACCACGTAGCTGCGCAATACCGGAATCCGTTTGTTCTCCCCCAATTCCTCCAGGGCCTGGCTGCGCTCTGCGCCGGATTTCATCAGTCGGTTAAAGCGGTCGATACGGGTAATCAGAATCGGCAACAAGGGCCGCCCCTGCACGCCGATAATGCGCAGCACCCGTTCCAGAGAGAGCCCCGCTTCCATCAACATTCGCGTCAGGTGGCACAGCTCCACCGCCTCCAGATTCTGGCGCATTTCTGCCTGCGCCCCCATGGTGCGAATCATTCTACGCGGCAGGATAAAACCACCAGCGGACGCCACCAGACCACCCAGAGCGCCAAAGAAAACAAATCCAATGATTGCCACGAACACCGGCAAAAACCAGCAAGACAACAGGTAAATAACCTGGGATTGTTCCCGGGTTTTGCCCATGCCTTTCAGCGCAACGCGAATATCCTCATAGTCACTGGCGGCAAGGGACGACTCGGTCAGCGCTCCGGACAAACGCCACAACCAGAAACCGCCATCATCGCTTTCTGTGTGAGCGCCTGAGGTATCGTTCAGTCGCGCATGAACCCGCGCTCGCATTTCCCATTCACGGGCCTTGAACAACAGCAACCACAAGGCGATCGCCACCAACACTATCGACACGGCCAGCAGCAGATTATTCACGCCCCACCCCCTGCACCATGCGCCAGATAATCACCACCCCGATACCCTGTAGAACACCGGCGATGATCAACATGGTGTGACCGGTATCCGTGCGCAGCAGCACATCGGCATACTTCTCGTTAATCAGCATCATGTAGACCGCCATACCCAGCGGCAGCAAGGTAAAGGCGCCGGCGGTGAAACGCGTTTCTGCCGTGGACGCGAGGAACTCGCGACGCAACTCCTGTTGCGAACGCAGGGAGTTCGCCACTTGCTGCAATACCGGACGAATGGAAGAACCAAAACGGGCAGAGGTACGCAAGGCGATGGAAACCAGCACCAGTGAGGGCACCTGATACAAGCGCGCAAAATCGTCAAAGAGTCCGGTGTAATCACGGCCGGATTCCACCGCGCTACGCAGACGGAAGGTCAGTGACGCAAACACCGGCGGCGCATCCTGGAACGATTCCAGCAGTGAGGCTTCCAGAGAACGGCCCGCCCCCATGTAGCGA
>NZ_LWFX01001394.1:0-1717 GCF_001635175.1 Alcanivorax sp. HI0083
GAACTGGAAAGTAGAAGTCTCCAGCCTGGCCAACGGCTATTTCGGCTATGCCGTCACCCCCGAGGAATACCAGCGGCAATATTACGAAGGCGGCCACACGCTCTACGGCCCCCATACCCTGGATTTCCTGATTGGCCAGAGCAGCGAACTAAGCCGCGATCTGCAACAAAGCGGCAACATCAGCGGCAACATCAACGACATTCCCCGCCAACAGACCTTCTCCCTGCTTGCGCATCAGTACTTTCCTGAAGCACAGCAAACGGCAGCCCCGGCCTCACCCACGGCTGTCCAGTGGCAAGGTCATCCTACCCGTGAGCCCGGCGACCTCACCACCGGCCCTTACTGGCGAATCTCCCTGCTGGCCGCCCCCGCCGAACAGCTGGCCCTCGACACGCTGGAGCTTACTCTCCACTGCCAGGGGCAGCGTGCAACCACCGATGACGGCGCCGCGCTACAACTACAATGGCAAGCGCAACAAAACAGCCAAGACAAATACGAAGTGCGCTGGTACCCCGCCCCCGGGCAACCGCAAACAGGCTGCCGCTTTGCTTTTTCAGCCAACCCGGCAGCCCCGGTGCAGCACTCCCCGGCGATCCCCTAGCGGCTAGCCTGAGGACAAGAGAATGTGCACCAGTTGATGTGGCGCCCCTGCGGCGCTGTTACACTAGACCCAGCCATTGAAGGCACCGCATTCGCCGCCGGAGATTTCCATGCGACCGCTTTTCCGATACCTGCTACCCGCCCTCTTCGTTGCCGGTTGCGCCAGCACCACGGACGTGACCACCCGCTTCACCGACGAGGGTAGCCACCCGCCGCAAGATACGCTGCTGCTGGTTGCCCACACCCCGGAAGGCAACATCCGCGAAACCTGGGAATTAACCTGCAAGGATATATTTTCAAGTAATTCGTTGACCGTTTTGCTCAGCCATCAGGAATTACCGTTATGGTATGAAGGCGGAAAAGAACGCATCCTCGACTGGGCGCAAGAAAACGATGTAGAGCGGATTCTGCTGGTCGAGCTGACTCACTTGCTGATAGATGCTGCCGCACCGCCTGCGGCCGGCAACCAGCTCAACCCCATGGAGCAATCCGCCGGCGACGTACAACCGACCTGGAAAATCGGGATCGGTGGCGACCTGGCCAAAGACGAGGTACCCGACGCCCTGCGGCAACATGGCGCAGAGCTGATCAATGCCGACGGCAAACCTCTCTGGACCGGCATCGCCACCACCCACGAGGCCAGCAACGCCGTTGCCATCGCCAAAAGCCAGTGCTCGGCCCTGCGTCGCAGCTTGCGTGAACAAGCCCTTATTCCCTGACCGGCCAATGTCCGTCAGGGAACGGTAAAACGGACTCTGACAACGGACATGAACATTATGACAGGCCCACTTAACGGACTGACCTTCATCGAACTGGCCGGCATTGGCCCCGGCCCCTTCTGCGGCATGATGCTTGCCGACATGGGCGCCACCGTTATCCGCATCGACCGCCCCGGCGGTAACCCGCATTCCGCCATCGGCCACACCGTCCTTTTCCGCAATCGCCAAAACCTGGCCGTGGACCTGAAAAGCGCCGAAGGCATCGAAACCGTTCTGAAACTCTGCGAAACCGCCGACGGCCTGTTCGAAGGTTTTCGTCCCGGCGTCACCGAGCGCCTGGGCGTGGGCCCGGAGCAATGCCTGGCCCGCAACCCGAAACTGGTCTACGGCCGCATGAC
>NZ_LWFX01001395.1:0-2687 GCF_001635175.1 Alcanivorax sp. HI0083
GCTGTCGCCATTGCGGGCAACCACGTCGTTTTTATCAGGGCAGTCCTGTGCATTAGTTACATCCTTTTTGTTTGCAGAGTTAAGAAAGCAAGGGGCAAGCGCTACCGTGCCGCGCATGCCGCGTGGGGCAGGGTGAAGCTCTTAAAGTGGGTGCGTAGCAGCGTAATTATTCAAAAAGAGGTCGGTGCTCGAGGAAGTAATCGACCGGATATCCCCGCTGGTCGTCTTCCATGAGTGCTTAATGAATAACGGTCCCCCGCAGCTATTGTGACGATGATGATTGGTGAATGAAGCAGTATTGTATGACAATTTTTTGCATTTCTTTTTTGTGCTTGTTCCTGTGACAGAAATCACAGGATGGGTGCCATTGAAGCATCGGCTAAGCTGCGGTCACCGCTTCGGTGCCGTGAACGAGCCGGGGGGGGGGCGGTTATGGTGATCGGGGAGCGCCCGAACGGAGAGAAAGGAGTCTCACTGCCAAGAGGTGACTGGCGCAAGTGCTCTGGCTCAGGCGTTGCGATTGCTTTGGGCAATAGCAATGGATAATGGGTGACAGCGCATTGTGCGTGATCAATTATCCATTGCATTTGAGGGGTGGAGGGTCACACGGTCACCTTGGGCCCAGCACCAGGCATCGACCACGTCGAAGAACAGGCTAATGGCGTTGACCATGAATACCGCAAGGGTAAAACCCCACAGTGCCGGTGTCAGGTGATCGTCGCCCCAGCGCCCCGCCAATTGCCCGAGCAGGGCGATTTCCAGTGGAATCCAGGCTAGCAGGTGCACCAGTGACATGTCTTTGTTCATGCCGCGGTGGTGCCACATCAGGGGCAGGTTCACGGCGAGGACCAGCAGCAGGGCCAGCGCGATGGCCTGGCCAGAGAACGTATCCAGCAACAGCAGACTGGCCCCGTTGAGGGGCATCAGGATAAGGGCGACCCAGCCCTGCAGCCAGCGTGGCAGGTTGCGAAACGACAACCAGATGCTATGCAGGCGGTGTGTGGTGGTTGCGTGGTAGGCGTCCATGCCATGTTTCTCCTGGAGTGGGTTGGGTTACTGGGTGTTCAGTGACCAGTCATAGGGTAAAAACTGCACCTCCAGGTCCCCGTCGTCCAGTGCCTTTTGGCGATTGGCGGGTATGCCCAGCGTGTCCGAGTATTGCAGAAGGTAATGGGACAGGCTGCCGGCGGCGTCTTCAAAATCGTCTTCATACCAGTCGAAAATCTTCGAGACTTCCAGGGCGTCCTGTTCGCTGTTATAGCGATTGCGTTGTTTGTCGCTGAGAAATTGCCTTGTACTGTCCTCCAGTTGCGTATCCAGCTGGTCACCGGTGTAGGCGGTGGTGCGCAGGGCGGGGCAGCCGATGGACGCGCAGTTCACAGCGAAATGAATGCGCGGGTCCATCAGGTCTGGATTGCCACGAATCATTTCATGTTCCAGTTCATCCAGCGTCCGGGACTCTCCCAGCAAGGAAAAGAATGCCTTGTCCCAGGGGCTGGAAAAGAGATTGCCAATATCGCGAATCGAGTCAGGCTGATTTTCCCGAAGGATCAATTCAATGGTAAAGGCGTTGTAGGCGTTGATCAGGAACGCCAGTTTTTCATTGCGACTGAAGGCGTTGAACTCACCTTGAGTGACCGCAGTCAGGTTGTCCAGATACGACTGCAGGGCCTCATGGTTCTCGGCGATCCCGTCATAATCCACAGCCGTGGCGACACCACCGCGTTGTGGTTGTACATGTTGCTGCAGCAATGTGTTCCAGCGGCTGTGGTCAAACGCCATGACCTGACTGCTTAACAAAAGCAGGCTGATCACCAGTGCGGACATCCATTGACGCATGGGAGGCTCCTTGTGGTCGTCAGCTTTCAGTTAAGCATGGAAGGGGGGCAACAGGGCGTCAACGTGCCTGTTGCCGTGCCCGCTTGCGGCGTTGTGCCTGCAGGCGAAGCTGGCGTTTTTGCCACCACATGTAGGTGCCGGTGATAAAGAACAGCAAGGGCGTCAGCCCGCTGATCAGGACGATGATGCGCCCCGGCATGCCCAGGGCATCACCATTGTGGAGCGGGAACTGCCAGGTCATGAGCTGGCTGCCGGCGGCCACATTGGGGGCGTCCCATACCGCCAGTACCTCGCCGCTGTACTGGTCTACCCAGATGCGGCTGGCGCCGTAATGCTGCCAGGGTTCTCCGTCCCGGTTGAAAGCCAGCGAATAACTGCCGGTTTCACTGCGGGGGAAATCAAGGCGGATCAGCGGTGCCTGTGGGAAAACGGTGCGGGCAATATCCAGTGATTGCTGCGGGGAAATAGAGGGCGTGCCCGGGCTGTCCGGTAGCGTTGACGAAGGCGAGGGGCGCTTTTCCAGCGGGAGCATGGCACCCACCAGTGCCGCCACCTGGGTCGGGAATATCAGGGTGACCCCGGAAAAGGCGACCACCAGCAGTACCGGGAGAAAATAGATGCCGATGACCTGGTGCAGATCAAAGTGTAATCGGTAGGTGCCGCCGCTCCGTTTAATGGTCAGGTTGCGACGCCACTTTCCCTTGCGCTTGCCGGTGGGCCACCACAGGTAAACGCCGGTCAGACAGAAACCGAGCAAGCACAGGCCAAGCACGCCAACCACAATCTCGCCAATTTCGCCGGACAACAGGGTGTAATGCAGGCTGTAGATCCAGGTCATCAGGTAGTCG
>NZ_LWFX01001396.1:0-874 GCF_001635175.1 Alcanivorax sp. HI0083
GGGCCAGCATTATCGCGGCACCGGGCATCCCCCAGCTGAGCGCATCCAGGTAGCCGCTGACCATGGGCCGAATGGCCGGGTCCACGTCCATCCATACCAGCACCGGGGCAATGCTGCGCAGGATCAGCGCACACAGGACACCCAGCCCCAGGCCCAACCAGAGCCCCTGCTGGGCGAGGGGGTTGATGCGATGATAAGCTTCGCCGCCCAGATGCCGCGACAGCACCGGGGTGGCGCTCATCAGCACGCCGGTCATGAACAGGAACAGGGGCACCCAGATACTGGCGCCCACGGCCACCGCGGCCAGGTCATTGGCGCTGACTCGCCCGGCCATCATGGTGTCCACAAAGCCGTTGGCCGTCTGCGCCAGTTGCCCACCCAGAATCGGCAGTGCGAGGGTGAGTTGGGCGGCGAGTTCCTGACGGCGGGATAACATAGGCAAGTGCTACTGTTGTAAACGGAACGGTGTGGTGAACGAAATAGATCAGAATCAGGTTCAGACGAAGGCGGCTACCATACCGCAAAGCGCTTCACAGGGGTACGTCAGTGGTGAACTGGAGCGCCTGTTTCGGGCGACTTTTTTCGATTCCCACCACACCGTGCTGGTAGGCGGTGCCAGTGAACCGGTTTACCTGCCAGGCCGTCCCCACCAAATTTGCTATACCCGCGATTATTTTCGCAGTGCCCTGCACGAAATCGCCCACTGGTGCGTAGCCGGTCCGGCACGCCGCGAGCAGGAAGATTACGGTTACTGGTATGCACCGGATGGGCGCAGTGCGGATCAGCAGGCGGAGTTCAGCCGGGTGGAAGTCTATCCTCAGGCTTTGGAAGCGCTTTTCTGTGCCGCTTGTGGGCATGATTTTCGGGTGTCGCT
>NZ_LWFX01001397.1:0-5895 GCF_001635175.1 Alcanivorax sp. HI0083
CAGAAGGTATACCAAGCATGATTTGCGATCTTATAAGAAGGCTGCCCGTCCAGATAAAGCCAGAACAGTACCATCAAGGTCACGGCAGGCAGGGACGCGATCAGCGCCCCGAGCCTGTCACTGTGTTTTGCGACCTCAGAGACGGCAACGATAACTGCTGCTGAGACGAGATATTTGATTATTAACATCGGCATCACCGCTTCCTCCTGGCTGCCCTAACGTTGTTATTCGATGCCCTTGAACTCGCCGGTGAAGTTGGCGTCGTAAACGCTACCGGTTTCTGACATCAGGATATAAAGGGTTCGGCCCTCCTCCTCATGCTCCAGGGCCACGACGTAATAGCCCGGACCGGAATTGCTGATGCCGACCTTCTCTTCAGGAAGCGCTTTCCAGCTCTCATCCAGCTTTCCAAAGCCCATGCCCCGATCTTCCTCGGTCAGCTTCACCGCTACGTATTTTGCGATCCCCACAACCTGCTGCTCTGAGATGGGGTCGTGACCACCGCCGTGGGAGAACGCCTGGCCAGATACGGCCAGCGTAGCCACCACCATCAATACCTTGATCAACTTCATCTTATTGTCCTGTTATCGGTTAATGTACGTGAGCCTCACCACTGCCATGACGATGGGGTTGGGCATCGGCTTGTTCTTCAGCTTCTTCAATTACGCGCTCGTTGCTGCCTTGTACATCCTGTTTTTCCATCTTCATATCGAAGCGCTTCTGATAGTCCTTCAACGGAGAACGCGCGGCATCCATATCTTCATGGGTATGGCTGTGGTCATCCTTGTTGAGCGGAAATTCATCCGGGCTGGCGGAATGCAGATAACCATGCAGCTGCATCAACAGCAGCAGCACACCCAGCATCATCAACAGCCAGTTGGTGGCACGGCTGAAGCGTTTGAACGACTCGGTACGACGCCAGCCGGACAACAGGAACAACATCACCGCCAGGGCCGCAATCTGCCCGGCCTCTACACCAAGATTAAAAGCCAGGATGCGCAACACCAGGCCATCTTCTGCCAATGGCAGCTGCTGCAAACGGGTGGAAAGTCCAAAACCATGAATCAACCCGAAGGCAAATACCATCCAAGTCAGGTTGGGTGACTTCATCTGCAAATAGCGTTTAAACCCACCCAGGTTGTCGAACGCCTTGTAGCAGACTGTCAGGGCAATGACCGCATCCACCAGATAGTAATTGGCACGGATACCATACAAGGTGGCAAACACCAAAGTAATGGAATGCCCGATGGTAAACGCCGTAATGAACCGCACGATGTCATTGAAGCGGGTCAGGAAGAACACCACTCCAAACAGGAACAGCAGATGGTCGTAACCTGTCACCATGTGAACAGCGCCAAGCTCAATGTATTCCATAAACCCAGCGTTCAAGGCTCTTGCCTGATCTTCAGCTGACATGCCATGAGCCATGGCCACGCCACTCGCCAGCAAGCCAAGCAATCCAACGCAGAATCTGATTTTCACGCGTTTTTCTCCATTATGATTGGTTAAGAATATGAGCGCTCTTGCCATTCACCAAACGGTACAAGGCAGGGAGCACGAATAATGTGAGCACGGTGGAAGAAAGGATGCCCCCAATGACTACCGTGGCCAGTGGACGCTGAACTTCCGAACCGATACCCGTGTTAAGCGCCATCGGCACAAATCCCAACGAGGCAACCAGCGCGGTGGTAATGATGGGGCGAAGCCTTGTTACCGCACCTTCAATAATGGCCTCATCCAGGGCCACACCATCCCGCATCAACTCACGGATAAAGGACACCATGACCAGGCCATTCAGAATGGCAATGCCGGAGAGAGCGATAAAACCCACCGCTGCAGAAATGGAGAACGGAATATCCCGCAGCACCAGCAATAGCACTCCACCGGTCAGTGCCAGAGGCACACCGGTGAAAATCACCAGCGCATCTTTGAACGAACCGAGCGCGAAATAGAGCAACGCCACGATCATCACCAGCGTTAATGGCACCACCAACGTCAGTCGCTGGCTCGCAGACTGCAACTTCTCGTAGGTGCCCCCGTATTCCACCCAGTAGCCCGAGGGCACAGCGACGTCATCATTGATGGCTGTACGGACGTCTTCCACAAACGAGCCCAGATCACGGCCACGCACGTTGGCGGTAACCACCACCCGGCGCTTGCCGTTTTCCCGGTTGACCTGATTGAAACCATCCACCAGCTCAATGCTCGCCAGTTCCCGTAACGGCACAGCCCCGGCGCCCGGCACCTGTACCGGCAGATACCCCAACGCTTCCATGTCGGTACGCTGCTTTTCGGCCAGACGCACCACGATGTCGGCACGACGATCCCCTTCGTAGAAACGACCGGCCACCTCACCGCCCAAGGCGATGGCCAGCTGAGACTGCAGTTCGGCCTTGTCCAGTCCGTATCCGGCCAGAACGGAATCGCGAGGAGTAATGGTCAATACCGGCAGGCCGGTAACTTGCTCCATCTGGATATCCGCCGCCCCTTCGACCCCGGACACCACGCCTTCAATTTGCTTGCCCAGTGCTTCCAGCTGTGCAAAATCATCACCAAACACCTTGATGGCGAGCTCCGCCCTTACCCCGGCCAGGAGCTCATTGAAGCGCATCTGTATCGGCTGCAGAAATTCGTAGCGGCTACCCGGCACGGTATCAACGATGGCCGACAGTTCTTCCACCACCTGCGCCTTGGGCTTGCCGGGGTCCGGCCACTGATCGCGGGGCTTTAGGATAATAAAGTTGTCCGCCACGCTGGGAGGGACCGCATCGGTGGCCACGTCCGCCGTACCGATCTTGGCAAACACTCGTTCCACTTCCGGCAGCTGACGAATTTTTTCTTCCAGGGTTTCCTGCATGGCGACGGCCTGACCGAGCGAGGTTCCCGGAATCCGCAGGGCATGCATGGCAATATCCCCTTCATCCAAGTTGGGCACGAACTCGCTGCCTAGGCGGGTAGCCAGCACCACCGAGCTCAACACGGACAAGGCGGCCAGTGCCACCACCAGGGCGCGCATTGCCACGGCCTTGCGCACCAGACGCTGGTAACCATTACGCAGCGCGCTCATGGCGCGATGTTCTTTCTCTTCCACCGCATCCCGGAACAACAGGGCGACACAGGCAGGAACAAATGTCACCGACAGCAACATCGCGCTTGCCAGTGCAATCACAACGGTCATGGCCATGGGGTGGAACATCTTCCCTTCAACACCGGTCAGCGAGAAGATGGGCAGGTACACCGCCGTAATGATGAACACGCCAAATAAGGCAGGACGGATCACTTCCCGTGTCGCGGTAAAGACAATATCTAGCCGCTCACGCTGTCCCAGTGTCTGGCCCGGCACCTTCGCCTGGCTGAGACGCCGCAAACAGTTCTCCACGATGATAATGGCGCCATCCACCAGCAGACCAAAGTCCAGCGCACCGAGGCTCATCAGGTTAGCACTGACCCGGGTTTGCACCATGCCAGTGATGGTCATCAGCATGGCGATGGGAATTACTGCCGCCGTCAACAGGGCCGCTCTGGCATTGCCCAGCAACAGGAACAGGATCACGATCACCAGCAGCGCCCCTTCCAGCAGATTCTTCTGAACCGTCTGCAGGGTCTTGTCGACCAGCCCGGTGCGGTCATACACCGCTGTTGCAGTAATCCCTTCCGGCAGGCCCGCCTTGATTTCCTCCAGCTTCTCGCCCACCGCGCTGGCGACGGTACGGCTGTTCTCACCCACCAGCATGAACACGGTGCTCATCACCACTTCACGACCATTCTGGGTAGCCGCCCCGGTGCGCAACTCCAGCCCTTCTTCCACGCTGGCCACATCTTTCAGCCGCAAGCGTGCGCCGCCTTCGGTGTTCAGCGGGGTATTTGCCAGTGCCTCCACTGAAGTCACCTGACCAGGCACACGCATCAACCATTGCGCACCGTTCTGCTCAACGAAGCCGACACCCCGATTCTGGTTATTGGCCTCGACCGCAGCAACCACCTGTTGTTGGGTAACTCCCGCCGCCAACAAACGGGTCGAGTCAATGGCGATCAGAATCTCGCGCTGGTAGCCGCCAATAGGATTGACCTCCACCACGCCGGGCACGCGCAACAGCTGCGGCCGAATGATCCAGTCATGTACGGAACGCAGGTCTATGGGGGTAATTGGTTTTCCATCCTCATCCACCGCGCCAGGTTCGGCATCCACGGTGAACATGAAGATTTCGCCCAGGCCTGTGGCAATCGGGCCCATCTCGGGCTGGAGGCCGCCAGGCAAATCCGAGCGTGCGGCAGAAAGACGTTCGCTCACCAGTTGGCGGGCGAAATAGATGTCGGTGTCATCACCAAAAATAGCGGTTACCTGGGACAGCCCGTAGCGCGAAACCGAGCGCGTGTACTCCAGCCCGGGCAGACCCGCCAACGTGGTTTCTATCGGGTAGGTCACCCGCTGCTCCACTTCAAGCGGCGTATACCCCGGCGCTTCGGTATTGATCATCACCTGTACGTTGGTGATATCCGGCACGGCATCAATTGGCAACCGGTTGAAATTCCATAGCCCCAGCAGTGATAACAAAGCCACGCCCACCAGTACCAGCCGGCGGCGCTCAATGGCGTGTTTAATAATGACTTCAAGCATAGTGACAGGCCTTTAGTGATCGTGGGAAGCGCCGGACTTTTCAACATCCGCCTTGAGCAGGTAGCTGTTACCACTGACATACTCGGTACCTGGTTTTAGGCCTCCCAGTACCTCGACCCAGTCTTCATCTTCACGGCCCAGTTCCAGCATGCGCACTTCGTACTGCTCGGCCACCTTGGCGAACACCACAGTAAAATCACGGAACCCCTGAAGCCCGGTTTTCTTCACGGCCAGCTCGACAGAATGTTGCGCCACTTCAATCTGGCCAGTGACAAACTGGCCCGGCAGCCAGTTCTCCGGCAGCGACGCCAGCGAGGCGCGCACAGTCTGTGCCTGACCGGCAGCCACCTGCGGCGCCAGGAACGTCACCCTCCCCGTGACCGTAGCGGAGCCGTCGGCCAGCGCCAGCTGCACATCAGCACCTGGCTTGACCCGTGCCCGATCCATAGCAAACACCGACAGTTCAGCCTCTGTTTTTGATACATCAATAATGCTGGCCAGCGTTCTGTCCCCGGTGGGCTCGCCAGCACCACCGTCAAGCGAGGCAATCACGCCAGACATGGGCGACCGCAACGCATATGTGCGCAGGCTTTCGTTGCTCTCAATGGTGAACAACACATCGCCACGGGCTACCGTGTCGCCCAGCGCCTTGTGTACACGCACGATTTCACCGTCAAAGCGGGCACGCACTGCGCGCTGTCCAGCAGGAGGTAGGACCAGAGAGCCGTAGGCCGTCACGGTTTCATGCAGGGTCGCAGGGCCTGCTACTTCAGTCACCACCCCCATGGCATCGGCCACCGCCTGCTCAATGGCGGTACGTCCTTCGAAACTGTCGTACTGCCATTGGTACTGCTGACCCTGGTGCTCGGCTGATACCGAAACCACAAAGGAGTGAGGCTCATAGATCTCCATGTCGCCACGCAGAAAGTCCGCTTGCGGGGCAAAACCGATCTCGTCGCGCACATTGCCGAGCCGCGTCAGCACCACCTGCAAATTCACTTCCCTTGGATCGACCGGTTCACCGTCATCGCTAATCCAGGCTCGATACTCCGGCGGCACCCCGGTTTCAAAAATGGCCAGCTCCACAGAAAAGTCACCGTCGCGCAGCACCAGTCCGCGATGCGGCCCCTTCTCCGGCTCCGCTTCCTGCTCTTCTGCGGCTCCCGCTGCCAGTGTCACCAGCGGAAAAACCAACAACATCCATACCGTCACCAGCAAGCCGATGGGTTTACGAAAAACATTCATTACTTCTGCTCCTTACTTTGCGCAGAGACACT
>NZ_LWFX01001398.1:0-377 GCF_001635175.1 Alcanivorax sp. HI0083
ACACAGGACACCCAGCCCCAGGCCCAACCAGAGCCCCTGCTGGGCGAGGGGGTTGATGCGATGATAAGCTTCGCCGCCCAGATGCCGCGACAGCACCGGGGTGGCGCTCATCAGCACGCCGGTCATGAACAGGAACAGGGGCACCCAGATACTGGCGCCCACGGCCACCGCGGCCAGGTCATTGGCGCTGACTCGCCCGGCCATCATGGTGTCCACAAAGCCGTTGGCCGTCTGCGCCAGTTGCCCACCCAGAATCGGCAGTGCGAGGGTGAGTTGGGCGGCGAGTTCCTGACGGCGGGATAACATAGGCAAGTGCTACTGTTGTAAACGGAACGGTGTGGTGAACGAAATAGATCAGAATCAGGTTCAGACGAAGG
>NZ_LWFX01001399.1:0-2274 GCF_001635175.1 Alcanivorax sp. HI0083
CCAGCGCCGGGTAATCGTCTTCGGTGAGCGTACGCAAACGCAGGCGGGTTGTTTCTTCGGCCATAAAAAAACTCCGTTTTCGCTGCACGCGTCACGCTCAACGCAACAACGCGATACAGGTCTATTCATCTCTTCAATGCCGCACCCACGCTTCTAATGCCCGGGGGTTACGACGATTTTGCTTTTCCGTGTTGCGTGTCGCATGCCGCATTCTGCGTCTCTATTTACGCATTCAATGGCGGAAAGGGAATCAACCAGCTCATTTCCTGATTCTGCAACGCATGCATGCCACTGGGATAGAGCGCCACACCATCCGGGCGAATAAAAAGCACGCCCCCTTCATTCAAGCCAACAAAGCCGGATTGGTGCTCGCGGACAAAACCGCACACCTCGCTCCACTGCGGCTGTAATGAAGGTGGAATGGTTTCGTAGCCGATGACACCATTGGCCAGAGGGTCATCAATGGCAACCCGGTCGCGATACAGGCCCACCGCGTCTTCGCCGACCAGCAGTACCATGCCCTGGTGAAAGTGAAGCAGGGTCACGTTACCGCGCGGTGGCAGGCTGAGGTTTTCCTGTTGGTCGATAATGGTGTCCATAGAATCTGAAACCTTACGTAATACGGGCGGATAAATGGCTGAAAACATTGTAATACTTACCGGCGCCGGAATCTCTGCGGAATCCGGGATCAAGACCTTCCGGGCGGCGGACGGGCTGTGGGAAAACCACCGGGTAGAAGATGTGGCCACCCCGGAGGCCTTCCTGCGCAATCCCCTGCTGGTGCAGAACTTCTACAACCAGCGCCGCCAACAGCTACTCACACCGGCCATTCAGCCCAATGCGGCCCACCGGGCACTGGCCAAGTTAGAGAAAGCCTTCCCGGCGGGCAAGGTACTGCTGGTGACCCAGAACATTGACGACCTCCACGAACGCGCCGGCAGCCGCAACCTGATCCACATGCACGGCGAACTGCTCAAGGGCCGCTGCCAGACCAGCGGCGGCCTGGTAGAGCTGGACCACGACCTGACCGTCAACCTGCCCTGCCCGCTCTGCGGCGGCAAAGGCTGCCTGCGCCCTCATGTGGTGTGGTTCGGGGAAATGCCCCTGCAAATGGAAGCCATCTACCGCGCCTTGTCCCAGTGTGACCGCTTTATCAGCATCGGCACCAGTGGCAACGTGTACCCGGCCGCCGGCTTTGTAGAAGAGGCCAACCGCCATGGTGCACACACCGTGGAACTGAATCTGGAGCCCTCCCAGCGACTCACCGCCTTTGCGGAGCACCAGCACGGCCTGGCCAGCGAACTGGTGCCGGCGTATGTGGAAGAGCTGATTGCAGGAATCTAGCTGCTAGCTACGAGCTTCTAGCTGCGAGAACAACCCGTTCACTGCCAGGCACGGGGACTCGGCCTGAACGCGGGCACTGACTATGCATAACCCAGAGGGGCTACCTCGCGCCTAGTCGCTAGCAGCTCGTAGCTCGTAGCTCGTAGCTGATGGTCGCCCTTCATTGCCCACCCTATGGCACAGACAGGCCCCTTGATATTTCTCTGGCCGCCTGATTCCGCTAGACTGCTGGACCTCTACAAAGGGAGTGTCAGCCAGAGCCCGCCGCGCAAGAACAGGGCACGGGGCCTCCAGCAACTACAGGTAGCAAAGCACATCATGACCGACAAGCAGGTAGACGACCTTAACATTGCCTCGCAGGACGTACTGATTACGCCCAACGCGCTGAAGGAAAAATTGCCCCTCAGCGATAACGCCCGCCAGACTGTGATCAGCGGCCGCGAGACCATCCGTAATATTCTGGACCGCAAGGACCATCGCCTGTTCGTGGTGATTGGCCCCTGCTCTATCCACGATACGGACGCCGCCATGGAATACGCCGCCCGGCTGAAGAAGCTGGCCGACGAGGTGAGCGACACCATCTACCTGGTGCTGCGTGTCTACTTTGAGAAGCCGCGTACCACTGTGGGCTGGAAAGGGCTGATCAACGACCCTTACATGAACGATTCCTTCAAGGTGGAAGACGGCCTGCATATCGCCCGCAAGCTGCTGCTGGATGTGGCTGAGCTAGGCCTGCCCGCCGCCACCGAAGCGTTGGACCCGACCACCCCGCAGTACCTGCAGGACTTGATCGCCTGGAACGCCATTGGCGCGCGTACCACCGAGAGCCAGACACACCGGGAAATGTCTTCCGGCCTGTCCAGCCCGGTGGGCTTCAAGAACGGTACCGATGGCAGCCTGGATGTGGCTGTGAATGCCATGCTGAGCGTA
>NZ_LWFX01001400.1:0-1009 GCF_001635175.1 Alcanivorax sp. HI0083
TACATAAAAAGCATTAATGTAACCGTCAGTGCTGAAGCTGGTTCCGTCATCGTCATACAGTGTTATTTCGGCATTGGCTGATTGCACCGCGAGGAAGGGCAGAAGGCATAATGCCGACCGGGATAGAGTTGCTGCACTGGTTTTTCTCATCTTACGCTCCCTAAAGTTTCTATCATGTTGCTAGCAACGAGTATGGGGAGCGTAAAATAAAGGAAGAATACCGCCTTGGTACTGTATTGAGTGATTGGAATATAGCGTTTGGTCGTGCGACTAAAGGATCAATTAAATGATAAAATATAATGTATGTTTTATCAGGGAAGGGGGGTGTATTTCAGGTAGGGAAGAATGGCTTCTTCCTGATCGGGAAAGAGTGCCTTTGAATCACCGTCAGATAATTTAGGTGAAATAATCGCGTTGTCACCAGGTTGCCAATCTGCAGGTGTTAATACCGGGTAACGATAAGAGGTTTGTAAGGCATCAATAGCTCGTAGGATCTCATCAAAATTCCGCCCAATGCTGGGTGGGTAATCTATTTTCAGGCGAATGCGCCCACGCGGATCAATGATAAAAACGCTGCGTACCGTTGTTACGTTGTTCGAACGAGGGTGCATCATGCCGTAGCGTGTGCTGATGTTTCGCGACTGATCCGATATTACAGGAAAGGATGGTCGGACACCCTGGCTTTCTTCAATGTCATCAAGCCATTTTTTCAGGTCACCCAGCGGACTCACTGCCAAAGCGAGTGGGCGTACGTTTCGTTTTTCAAAGGCACCTTGTAAACGTTCCACTGCAGCGAGCTCGGTAGTGCATACAGGAGTGAAGCTGGCCGGATGAGAAAACAAGACGACCCAGTGGTCTTTCCTCCAGTGATCGAGGTGCACGGCCCCCATAGTGGTTTCAGCCTCAAAATCTGGTGCTGCATCACCCAGCTGGAGGGCCTGAAGGGGAAGAGAGTATATCAGTAGTGCCACTAACCAATATTTCATACTTACCACCCTAAAGTTACTCC
>NZ_LWFX01001401.1:0-1198 GCF_001635175.1 Alcanivorax sp. HI0083
GGGCAGATTATTAAGATCAGTCTTCACGTTCTGATCTCAATGACTCTGCCAAGTTCCCGACAACCGCCTCTAATACAGAGGCCCGGCTATAAGTAGGCTACCGTGAACGATAAGCGACCCGTTAACCTCGATCTGAGCACGATCAAGTTCCCGGTCACGGCTATAGCATCTATCACCCACCGTGTAACCGGCGTTGCCATCTTTTTGGCGTTGCCGATTCTGCTGTGGATGCTGGATCGCTCCCTGGCGTCTCCCGAGAGCTTTGCGGACCTGAAAGAACTGATGATGACCTCACTGCTGGTGAAGCTGGTGGTATGGGGCATCCTGTCTGTATTGCTATACCACCTGGTGGCGGGCATTCGTCACCTGATTATGGACACCGGTGTTGGTGAAAGCCTGGAAGGCGGCCGTCGTGGCGCCAAGTTGGCCTTCATCATCTCTGCGGTATTGATTCTGCTGACAGGAGTCTGGATATGGTAACCAGTGTAACGAGCCTGGGCCGTAACGGCCTGTATGACTGGCTCATTCAGCGAGTATCAGCTGTCATCATCGGTGTATACATGATCGGCATGCTGGGTTATTTGATCACCGCCGGTGATCTGGATTATGGCAGCTGGAAAGCCTTCATGGGATCTATCTGCATGCAGATAGCCAACACCCTGCTGGTAATTTCTGTCGCTGCACACACCTGGGTAGGCCTGTGGGGCGTAACCACGGACTACCTGACCAGCCTGACCTTTGGTAAAGCCGCCACCGGCGTTCGCCTGATTGCCCAGCTGGCAATTGCACTGGCGTTGGTTGTGTACCTGCTTTGGGGTCTGGTTCTGATCTGGGGAGGGGCGTAATCCATGTCCATTCGCACTATTACGTTTGACGCTATCGTCGTAGGTGGTGGTGGTGCCGGTATGCGCGCCTCACTGCAAATGGCCCAGTCCGGTTTCAAGACTGCGCTGATTTCCAAAGTTTTCCCGACCCGTTCGCACACCGTATCCGCCCAGGGCGGTATCACCTGTGCGATCGCGTCCGCCGATCCCAACGATGATTGGCGCTGGCACATGTACGATACCGTGAAAGGTTCCGATTACATCGGTGACCAGGACGCGATCGAATACATGTGTAATGTAGGCCCTGAAGCGGTCTACGAACTGGACCATATGGGGCTGCCGTTTTCCCGTACTGAAGAAGGTCGTATCTACCA
>NZ_LWFX01001402.1:0-2159 GCF_001635175.1 Alcanivorax sp. HI0083
GTGGTGTTTACCTCTGCGCCCCTCAAGATTTACCTCACCGCCAGCGCTGAAGAGCGCGCCAGACGGCGCTTTGAGCAGTTGAAGCAGAAGGGCTTTGGTGCTACCCTCGCGACCCTCGTCGAGGACATCCGCACCCGGGATGACCGTGACATGAACCGTGAGGTGGCGCCATTGCGCCCGGCAGACGATGCCGTGGTGATCGATTCCACCACCATGACGGTTGATGAAGTGGTAGACCGGATTCTTGATGAGGCTGCCGCACGCCAGTTGGCGTAACGGTAGCGCACACTTCGTTAGCGCCCTTCGGTGGACCACCATCGTGGGGCAACTCTGTGTTAAGCGGCCGATCTGCTCAACCCTGAAAAAGTAAGCCAGCTGGGGAAGGGCGGATCTCATCTATTGACTAACCCATGTCTGCTGGTTGGCATGTGCGAAAACTTGAGTGAATTTCATGACTGAATCTTTTGCTGATCTCTTTGAAGAAAGCCTAAAGGACCTGGACGTTGCCCGTGGCTCCATTATCAAGGGTACCGTTGTATCCATCGATAGCGACTGGGTAACCGTTAACGCAGGCCTGAAATCCGAAGGCATTATTGCCCGTGAAGAATTCCTCAGCGAGGCAGGCGAGCTGGAAATCGTTGAAGGCGACGAAGTCGATGTTGCTGTAGACGCCATCGATGATGGTATGGGCTTCACCCGTCTGTCCCGTGAAAAAGCCAAGCGCGCCGAAGTTTGGGGCGAGCTGGAAAAAGCTTTCGACGAAGACGAGATCGTAAAAGGTATGATTTCCGGCAAGGTGAAGGGTGGCTTCACTGTCGACATCGGCCCGATCCGCGCCTTCCTGCCCGGTTCTCTGGTAGATATCCGTCCGGTTCGCGATGTTGCGCACCTGGAAGGCAAAGAGCTGGACTTCAAGGTCATCAAACTTGATCCCAAGCGTAACAACGTCGTGGTTTCCCGTCGTGCAGTGATGGAAGCAGAGCACAGCGCAGAGCGCGAGCAGCTGCTGGAATCCCTGCAGGAAGGCATGGAAGTCAAGGGTATCGTGAAGAACCTGACCGACTACGGTGCGTTCGTGGACCTGGGCGGTATCGACGGCCTGCTGCACATCACCGATATGGCCTGGAAGCGTATCAAGCATCCGAGCGAGATCGTGGAAGTTGGCCAGGAAATCGACGTCAAGGTACTGAAGTTCGACCGCGAGAAGATGCGTGTTTCCCTGGGTCTGAAGCAGCTGGGCGAAGATCCGTGGCACGATATCGTGGGCAAGTACCCGGAAGGTACCCGCGTGAAAGCCAAGGTAACCAACCTGACCGATTACGGCTGCTTTGCCGAAATCGAAGAAGGTGTGGAAGGCCTGGTTCACGTTTCCGAAATGGATTGGACCAACAAGAACATCCACCCGTCCAAGGTTGTAGAGATCGGCGACGAAGTGGAAGTGATGATCCTGGACATCGACGAAGATCGTCGTCGTATCTCCCTGGGTATCAAGCAGTGTCAGTCCAACCCGTGGGATGCCTTCGAACAGAAGTACCAGAAAGGCGAGCGCATCAGCGGCAAAATCAAGTCCATCACTGACTTCGGCATCTTCATCGGCCTGGAAGGCGGCATCGATGGTCTGGTGCACCTGTCAGACATTTCCTGGGAAGAGCAGGGCGAAGATGCCGTGCGTAACTTCAACAAGGGCGATGAGCTGGAAACCGTGGTACTTTCTATCGACGCAGAGCGCGAAAGAATTTCCTTGGGTATCAAGCAGTTGACAGATGATCCGTTTGCTCAGTATGTTGCTGCAAACGACAAGGGAACTATCGTTAAGGGTGTTGTGAAGGCAGTAGACGCGAAAGCGGCTATTGTTGAGCTGGCTGAGAACGTTGAAGCCACCCTGCGCGCGAGCGAAATCAGCCGTGATCGCGTTAACGATGCGACCGAGGTGCTCAAGGTCGGTGACGAGGTGGAAGCCAAAATCACCAACGTTGACCGCAAGAACCGTGTTCTCAGCTTGTCCATCAAGGCGAAGGATCAAGCTGATGAGCGTGAAGCCATCGAAGGTCATCAGGAGCAGCAAGACGCCAACGCTCCGAAGACCATTGGTGACTTGATCAAGAAACAAATGGAAAGCAGCAACGAGTCATAAACGGCTCCTCCCGGGGGCCGGCATC
>NZ_LWFX01001403.1:0-732 GCF_001635175.1 Alcanivorax sp. HI0083
ATCGCTGCGGCAAAGAGAAAGTCAAAGCGCACTAATCGGATGATCCAGATGCTTGAAATGCGATCCAGTTGTGAAAGTTGCCAGTGTTCCCTGGCGGCCGATGCAGAAGCCTATATCTGCTCCTATGAATGCACCTTCTGTGTGGACTGCTGCACCATCCATGCAAGCCGCTGCCCCAATTGTCAGGGTGAACTGGTGAAACGCCCCCGCCGTCAGGAGGCCAGTAATGAAAGCGGCTGAGCCAATGTCTCTGCCTGGCGGCGCAGGCTATACCTTGCCGGTCAACTGGTACTCGGCAGAAAGTGCCAGCGGATCGGTGATTTTAATGGCGGCACTAGGCATGGGGGCGCGTTTCTATCAGCCATTGGCGCAGGCATTACAGGCGGCCGGGTTGAACGTGGCCTTACTGGAACAACGAGGCCATGGCGACAGCCCCTGGCGCCCGTCGCATCACTGCGACTGGGGCTTTCGTGAGGCTTTGGTCAATGAAATACCTATGGCGCTGGACTGGGTGAAAAGCCGTTCTTCGTCCTTGCCGGTTTATCTCATGGGACACTCTCTGGGCGGCCATTATTCTGCCATGGCGGCTGGTGTTTACGGTGAGCAAATAGACGGCATTATTCTGGCTGCCTGTGGCAGCCCCTGGCTGGGTGGCTTTACCGGTAAGACCCGCCGCAAGCTGAAAGTTCTTTGCGCCATCATCCCGCCTGCATCGGCGTTGTTGGGTTATTA
>NZ_LWFX01001404.1:0-2138 GCF_001635175.1 Alcanivorax sp. HI0083
CGCCGGGGAAAGGGCAGCCGGTGCTGGTTTTGCCCGGTTTTGGCGCCAGTGACGTGAGCACACGGCCACTGCGCAAGGCCTTGTCCCGGTTGGGGTATAACGTTTACGGCTGGGCCCAGGGCACCAATACGGGCATCAACAGCAAACGTAAAAACCTGTTAGTTACCCATCTGCAGGCGATCAACACGCGCCACGGGCAACCGGTGGCGCTGGTGGGCTGGAGCCTGGGCGGGGTGTTTGCCCGGGAATTGGCGCGGGCCTTTCCCGATCAGGTGAGTCAGGTGTTTACCCTGGGCAGCCCCATCAATGGCGACCCGGAGGCCAACAACGTCTCCACGCTTTTCAATCTGTTCAACCCGAACCGCCCACCAGCGGACCGGGAGGCCTTTAATCAGCGCATCGCCGCGCCGCCGGTGCCCTGTACCGCCATTTTCACCCGGCAAGACGGTATCGTGGCCTGGCAATGCAGCCAGGAAGAAGAAGGCCCGCTGACAGAGAATGTGGAAGTGCAGGGCACCCACGTGGGCCTGCCCTGGAACCCCCAGGTGCTGGCGGTCATTGCCGAGCGCCTGGCGCGAAGCCCATTACCGGGAGATCTGCCATGAGCGCACTACAGCCCGGCCGCTATCGGCACTTCAAGGGCAACGAATACCAGGTGATCGGCCTGGCCACCCATTCCGAAACTGGCGAAACCGTGGTGGTGTACCATCCGCTCTACGGTGATCAGGCCCTGTGGGTGCGCCCGCTGGCCATGTTCACCGAAACCGTGGATCGGGAAGGCAAGGTGCAACCCCGCTTCGCGAGGATAGGCGATTAGCGTCAGGCGTCAGGCTTTAAGCATTTGGCGTCCGTTAACTTTGAACTTTCAACTCCACTGGATGCTACAATGGCGGCCTTATTCATGGAGTTAGCCCGTTATGTCTTCGTTTGCCGACCTGAACCTGCACGAGCGCCTGATCAAGGCACTTGGCGAGCTGGAAATTACCACCCCGACCCCTGTTCAGACGGCAGCGATTCCGGCGGCGCTTGAAGGCCGTGATTTACGCGTGGTGGCCCGCACCGGCAGCGGTAAAACGGCGGCGTTCCTGCTGCCCATGCTGCATCAGCTGCTCCAGTATTCCCGTCCGCGCACGGATACCCGAGCCCTGATTCTGCTGCCCACCCGCGAGCTGGCCCAGCAGACTCTAAAGCAGGTGGAGGCCCTGGGCCGTTACACCTTTATCAAGGCAGAGCTGTTGACCGGCGGTGAAGACTTCAAGGTGCAAGCCGCCAAAATGCGCAAGAACCCGGAAATCCTGATTGGCACCCCGGGTCGCCTGATCGAACATCTGGACGCAGGCAACCTGCTTCTGCAGGACCTGGAAATGCTGGTGCTGGATGAGTCCGATCGCATGCTCGACATGGGCTTCAACGACGATGTGCTGCGCCTGGCCGCGGAATGCCGGGCCGAGCGGCAGACCCTGCTGTTCTCCGCCACCACGGGCGGTAACGCCATGGAAAACATGATCAGCAGCGTGCTTCGTGATCCCAAATCGCTGGTGCTTGATTCCGTACGTGACCTGAACGAGTCCGTCAGCCAGCAGATCATCACCGCCGATGACGTGAAGCACAAAGAACGGCTGGTGCAATGGCTGCTGGCCAACGAAACCTATGAAAAAGCCGTGGTGTTCACCAATACCCGTGAGCAGGCTGATCGTCTGGGTGGGGTGCTGGTGGCCTCGAACCTGAAAGTGTTTGTGCTGCACGGCGAGAAAGATCAGAAAGACCGCAAGCTGGCCATGGACCGCCTCAAGGCCGGTGCTGTGAAAGTGCTGGTCGCCACCGACGTGGCTGCCCGTGGCATTCACGTGGACAGCCTGGATTTGGTGATCAACTTCGACATGCCCCGCAGCGGCGACGAGTACGTGCACCGTATTGGTCGCACCGGCCGGGTAGGCGGTGAAGGCACCGCCATTTCCCTGATCGCCGCCCACGAATGGAATTTGATGGCAGGCATTCAACGCTACCTGCGTCAGAATTTTGAATACCGTCTGGTGGACGCCCTGCGTGGCAACTTCCTGGGGCCGAAAAACCTGAAGTCCAACGGCAAGGCCGCCGGCAACAAAAAGAAAAAAATGAAGAAAAAGGCAGATGCCAAG
>NZ_LWFX01001405.1:0-2182 GCF_001635175.1 Alcanivorax sp. HI0083
GGGCTCGGATACCGTTCAAGTTTTGAGAGAAATGCTGGCGGGACCTATCTACATCACAGGCTCAGGGCCTCAGGTCGAATACGGGTTGCCCGCCAGCAGTGGCGGAAGGGTAGCAAATCCTTCCGCCGGAGAGACACAAGGTCGAATTAGCCGAAGGCGTAATCCGACAGCCGACCTGGCAATCGAGCCTACCGATGTGCCGGATTACGCCTTTCAGGCTCTCTGTGCCCTTGGGTGAATTCGACCTACGAGAGCGTTTGCGCTCCGTGGGTCTTAATCTTTCCAGGGCAATGTATAGGGCAGGGTGCCGAGCTGGCTGTTTAGCGGTTGCTCGTCCTTGAACAGCACACCGTCAGTATCGCGGCGCAGTACCACCAGTGCGCTGTGCCCGGCATGATTGCGGGCGCTGCTGACCACTTCACCGGCAGCCTTGCCGTCGCTGTTGCGAAGCGTCTCGCCGGGTGCCAGGTCCACCTCGGCGGTGTAATCAATGCGCTGCATGCGCTGCTTGAGTTTGCCCTTGAAGTGCATGCGCGCGACCACTTCCTGGCCGGTGTAGCAGCCTTTCTTGAAATTCACCCCGGCGGTGACGTCGTAGTTGAGTACCTGGGGCAGAAACAGGTCTTCTGCGCCGGGATAGACCATGCCTTCGCCCGCGTCGATGTCGGCTTGCCGCCAGCCGTTGGCATTGGTGGCGGTACGGTCCTGAACGAGCACGGTCCAGACGGATTCGGCCTGTTCGGTGTCGGTGATCAGCAGGGCGTGATCCGTATTGGGGTAACGCAACCAGAGGCCCTGGCCGTTACGTCCGCTCTGGCCGGGTTCGGGCGAGGTGGCAGGCAAGGCGCCGCTCAGCCCTATTATCACCGCCTGCTCGTCGACCTGAAATTCCACCTTGGCGCGCAGACGGTACTTCATCAGCGACTTGATCACCGCCTCGCTTTGCCCGGCGGGGCAGAGCATCAGGTAGTCATCACCGTCTCGCACGATGCGTACGCTGACCAGCCCGCGGCCTTTCAGGCTCAGGTGCATGCCGGTGAGGTGGCTGCCGTTATCCACTTCGTGCAGGTCGCAGGAAAGCTGGCCTTGCAGGTAATGGCCGGCCTCGTCGCCGTGGGCGCGGATGACGGCCAGGTGGTCGCATTGACTCAATGTCGCTGCATTATCCGTCGCGGCGTGGTCGGCCAGGGATTGGGCGGCAATAAACTCGGACCAGCTCATGGGGCTCCTGTCATCGTAGCGTGTGACTTGGTGTGCGACTCCGGGGGAGTCGAGAAATCATCAGGCATGATAGATAATGCGCGCACAGCCTGAAAGCCATAGGTGGTAATTGGCGCAAGACGCCGGAGTTTCTGATCAGGATAGTGCAGAAATGAGTAATGAAGACCTGAAACGTAAATATCGCTGGCAGTGCCGTCGGGGCGCGTCGGAAGTGGAGGTGGTGCTGTATGGCTACCTGGATAATCACTTCGATGCGGAACCGGCGGAGCGCCAGGCCCAGTTCGCTACCTTGCTGGCCTGTGAGGATGCGGACATGTTCGAGTGGTTTACCTACCGCAGTGAGCCTGCGGACCCGCAGTTAAACGAGTATGTGCGCCATGTCCTCGGCCTGGTCTCCGCGAAGAAAGGTTGAGCTCGCCGCTTCCCGCTATCCGGCGCGCCTGCGCTGGTTGGCGGCGTTGCTGGTGGTGCCGGCCATTGTGCTGTCGCAATTGCCGGGCTGGGCCATGTTGCTGTTGCTCGGGGCGCTGGTCGTGTTGGTGCGGGGCTGGCGCCTTCCCCAGCCGGTGGCATTGGAACTGCACGCGCAGACGTTGACGGTAACGGGCCAGCACACTCAGGTGATGGAGCGCCCTCTGCGGGTTATTCGCCATGGCCCCTGGCTGGCTATGCAAACGCCGAAGGGCTGGTTGCATGTGTTCGAGGACCAGGCGCCGGTGGCAAAGTTGCAGCCGTTTTATCAGTGGTTATGGACGAACAGGAAACACAGTTGACAGTTGATAGTGGACAGTTAACAGCTAAAAGCCGCGATTAATGGAGTGCCCCCGATTTAGTAGACACCTAATGATTAAACGGTCGCAGCATAGGCACTGGGGGAAACTCCTCCCAGTGCCATGTGCCGACGCACATTGGGATAGTACTGGTCCGTATAGTAACGAACTTCGCTCGCCATTTCGTCTCG
>NZ_LWFX01001406.1:0-1890 GCF_001635175.1 Alcanivorax sp. HI0083
TCTCCACCTTCCATAACCTGGGCCTGCGCATCCTCAAATCCGAATTGAAAGCCTGCGGCCTGCGCAACGGCTTCTCGATTCTGGACGGCGCCGACAGCAAGGAAATCCTCAAGGAGATCCTGCGCCAGGGCGAATCGGAACGGGACCTGGACGCGGTGGATGTCATCCACAAACGCATCTCCGACTGGAAGAACGCGCTGGTGCTGCCCGAGGAAGCGGTAAGCACCGCTGAAACCGACGACGACCTGCGCGCGGCCATGGCCTACGGCGGTTATGATCGCATGCTGCGGGTGTGTAATGCGGTGGATTTCGATGATCTTATTTTGATGCCCGCGCGCATGTTCCGCGAGCAGCCGCGCATTCTGGAAAAATGGCGCAACCGTATTCAGTACCTGCTGGTAGATGAATACCAGGATACCAACGGCGCCCAGTACGAAATGGTGAAAATGCTCACCCTGCCGGAGGGCAAGTTCACCGTGGTAGGCGATGACGACCAGTCCATCTATGCCTGGCGCGGCGCCCGACCGGAAAACCTGGCGCAGCTGCAGGAAGACTGGCCTACCCTGAAAGTGGTGAAGCTGGAGCAGAACTACCGCTCCACCGGGCGCATCCTGAAAGCCGCCAATACAGTCATCGCCAACAACCCCCACGAGTTCGAAAAAAGCCTGTGGTCCGATTACGGCTACGGCGAACCGATTCGTTTTTCCGCCCTGCGTGATGAAGAGGCAGAAACCGAATGGATCGCCAGCGATATCTTTCACCGCCGCCTGCAGAAAGGCCTGCAGTGGAAAGACTTTGCGGTGCTTTATCGTGGCAATTTTCAGTCGCGCATTCTGGAGATGAAACTGCAAAGCCTGTCGATTCCCTACAAGGTCTCCGGTGGCAAAAGTTTCTTCTCGCGCAGCGAGATCAAGGACTTGATGTGCTACCTGCGCCTGCTGGTGAACCCGGACGACGACAACGCCTTTCTGCGCATCATCAACACGCCGCGCCGGGAAATCGGTCCCGCCACCCTGGAAAAACTGGCCACTTGGGCACTCAAGCGTGAGCAAGGTCTTTACCACGTGTGCGATGACTTTGCGCTTAGTGAAGTGATGAACCCCAAAGCCGCCGAAAAGCTGCAAAAGTTCAAGGCCTGGCTGGATGCCAAACGCCAGTTCTGTTTCGGCCAGAACAGCTTGCAGGCGGTGCAGGAACTGATCACCGATATGGATTACGAAGGCTGGCTGATGCAGAACGCCTCCAGCCCGCGCATCGGTGAAAAGAACATCGAAAATATCTGGCAACTGGTGCGCAGCATCGAGCGCATGCTGGAAAAACAGGAAGACGAAGAAGAAGGCGCCAGCGATCTGGAATCGGTGATCAAGAAGCTGGTACTGCTGGACATGCTCGAACAACAACAGGAAGAAGACGATTCCGACCGGGTGCAGTTAATGACGCTGCACGCGTCAAAGGGTCTGGAATTTCCCCACGTCTACATGATGGGCGTGGAAGAAGAATTCCTGCCCCACCGTACCAGCATCGAAGAAGACAACATCGTTGAAGAGCGCCGCCTCATGTACGTGGGCATCACCCGCGCCCGGGAAACCCTGGCCATGACCCAGGCTCTGACCCGCAAACAGTACGGCGAAAAAATCGACACCACCGCCAGCCGCTTCGTGGACGAAATGCCCCAGGAGGATATCGACTATCTGGGCATCGGCATTCAGAAGGATGAAGCCAAGGAAGATGCGGTGGCAGAGGCCAGCATTGCTAATCTTCGGGCATTACTGGACTGACGCTGACGCACAATACTGCAAAACTTCCGACTTCAATCTTTGGCTTTGCGCACCTGCCTTGCCTGCTTGGCAATGTTGCAAACCAATATTTATGCATAAACTTCTATCGCCA
>NZ_LWFX01001407.1:0-961 GCF_001635175.1 Alcanivorax sp. HI0083
TGGGACGGACCTGGAAACAGCGTCCGGACCTGCTGGAGGCCCGCCGGGCGCGGGGCTTGAGCAACGAAGAGCAACAGCTGCTGGACGAATACATCGCCGAGCAGTCGTCGCATACAGCAAAAAACTCTGATTAGGAGCACTGCCATGAGTGGCAAGAACCTTATTATCCAGGGCATTGAAAATGCCCAGCTGAAAACCGAAGTACCGGAATTCGGCGCCGGTGACACTGTTACCGTGCAAGTGAAAGTAAAGGAAGGCACCCGTGAGCGTCTGCAGGCGTTCCAGGGTGTGGTTATCGCCCGTCGTAACCGTGGCCTGAACTCTGCGTTTACCGTGCGTAAAATCTCCCACGGTGTGGGCGTTGAGCGTGTATTTCAGCTGCATAGCCCGCTGATCGATTCCATCCAGGTTAACCGTCGTGGCGATGTGAGCCGCGCCAAGCTTTACTACCTGCGTGATCGCTCTGGTAAGTCCGCACGGATCAAAGAAAAAATCCGGTAGTAGATTGCGGATTCCTTCTACCGCGAGCGAATGTTGGTTTAGCCTTTGCTGTAGGGCATGCGAAATCAACCTCTGGCCCGGTAGATTGCTCCAACAAAAAAAGCCGCTTCCTTTTCGGGAAGCGGCTTTTTTTGTTGGAGCGCCGGACGCTGGATGCCGGATGCATGACGCTCATGGCATCAGGCGTGCTAGTTCTTCTTCACCATCCGGTACAGCGCCAGCAGCACCAGCGCGCCGACAATGGCGGTGATAAAGCTGCCCAGGCTGAACCCGCTCACTGAGCCGCCCAGGCCGGTCAGGGAGCCCAGCCAGCCGCCGACTACGGCGCCAGCAATACCGATCAGGGTGGTGACAATAAAGCCGCCCGGGTCCTTCCCTGGCATAATCCATTTAGCGATGATGCCGGCGATCAAACCGAATACGATCCAGGATAAAATTCCCACGATTCCTCTCCTTGGTG
>NZ_LWFX01001408.1:0-5554 GCF_001635175.1 Alcanivorax sp. HI0083
AAATCGGTCCAGATATCGCCGTTGACCAGCGCAAAGGGCTGATCGCCCAGCAACGACAGCGCGCGCTTGATGCCCCCGGCGGTTTCCAGGGGCGTGCCTTCGTGGGAGTAAACGATGGGAATGCCGTAGCGGGCACCGTCACCCAGCGTGGCCGCCAGCGTCTCGCCCAGCCAGCCGGTGTTGATCACCAGGGACTCGATACCGGCGTCGCGCAGGGCCTCGATGTGGTATTCGATGAGCGCCTTACCACCGGCCTGCAATAACGGTTTGGGGGTGTGGTCGGTGAGTGGCCGCATGCGCTTGCCGTAGCCGGCAGCCAGAATCATCGCCTTCACTCGTTATCCTCGATCTGGTCCAGAATCCACTGCAGGTCCGCCAGCTCCGGGCGACGGGCGATGACCGTGCGCAGGTAGGCAAAGAAACGGGGCACATCGCCCAGGTACTTGGGCTTGCCATCGCGGTGACAGATGCGGGCAAAGATACCGATCACCTTGATATGGCGCTGGGCGCCCATCAAATCGCAATCGCGCAGGAAGTCCTCAAAGGACGCCGGTACCGGCAAGCCTGCCGCCCTGGCCTTGTCGAAATATTCGCGCAGCCAGCTAAGCACCCGCTCTTCCGGCCAGCTCAGGAAGGCATCCTTGAACAGACTGATCACGTCATAGCTGATCGGCCCGGCCACCGCATCCTGGAAGTCGATCACCCCGGGATTCGGCTCAGACACCATCAAATTGCGCGGCATATAGTCGCGGTGCACAAACACCTGGGGCTGCGCCAGGGCAGAGCGAATCAGCACGTCGAACACCCGGTCCAGCCGCTGGCGCAGTTCCCCGGTCACCACCTTTTCGCGGTGGCGGAACAGGTACCACTGCGGAAACAGTTCCAGCTCCCGCTGCAACAACGCTTCGTCGTACTGCGGCAAGCCGGTGGTATCGGTATGCAATTGCTGGGTAATCAGGGCATCGATGGCAGCGCTGTACCAGTCGTTGGCATTGGCTTCGGTCAGGGCGTTCAGCCAGGTCTGCGTGCCCATATCACTGAGCAGCAAAAAGCCCTGCTGCAAATCCTGATGAACAATGGCCGGCACGTGCAGGCCGGCCTGTTTCAGGCGCTCGGCAATATCCACGAAGGGGCGACAATCTTCCTGTTCCGGCGGGGCATCCATGGCTACCAGGCTAGTATCGCCGTGAAAATAACGGAAATAGCGGCGGAAGCTGGCGTCCGCTGACGCAGGTTCACCGGCCACAGGCTCACCAAGGTAAGCGCTTACCCACTGGTCAAGAGCGTGCTTTCTCGGGTCCGGGCTTGCTTCAGATTTACTTTTATCAGGCTGCATTGCCTTCCTTGTTCGATTACACTGCCGCTTTTGGTGGACGGAAAGCCCGCCCGCCATAAAGCGGCCTTTTTACCTGTTCTGAGCAGCTGATGCCACTGCCCATACCACGATTATTGATTCCTGCCCTGCTGCTTGCCTCAGGGGCCAGCCTTGCGGAAAACGACCTGAACTGGGTTGACCGCGAAGAGATGGCCACGTTCCCTGCCGTGCAGCAGCGCCCGATACCCGAGTGGTGCGGTGGCATCTACTATAACCCCAGTATCGGCACCCCCGTAGCGGGCAGCGATACCGTGGTGACCGCCGATCACTCCACGCTTACCCAGGACGGCTTGATTAAACTGGATGGCGATGTGCTGATTGAACAGCCCGGCCGTCGTATTACCACCGACATTGCCGAGCTCGATCAAGCCACCGGCAAGTTCGAGCTGGAAAGTGGCATGCGCCTGGAAAGTGACCGCGCCACCTTTATTGCCGACAACATGAGCGGCCAGACCCGCCGCAAGGAAGGTAGCCTGCAAGGCGTGCGTTACTCCATGTTCGACAATGGCGCCCGCGGCAACGCCGATTATATCTTCCTGAACCAGAACACCACCACCATCACCAACGGCACCTATACCACCTGCGCCCCCGGTTCCAACGGCTGGGTGATGCAGGGCGACCGTATTTTTCTGGACCGGGACAAGGGCTGGGGTGAAGCCAACAACGTGGTGCTGAAGGTCAAGAGCATGCCGATTTTCTGGCTGCCCTGGATGACCTTCCCCATTGATGACCGGCGCAAGAGCGGCCTGCTGTTCCCGACCCTGTCCGTGGGTGACAGTGGTGGGCTGGATATCTCCCAGCCCATTTACCTGAACCTGCATCCACAGTTCGACGCCACCATCGCCCCCCGCTATATCGACGGCCGGGGCAGCGGCGTGGACAGCGAATTCCGCTACCTGTCCCGCTGGGGCGAAGGCAGCCTCAGCTATGGCGTGCTGTTCAATGACCGCAAGTTCGACAACGAAAATCGCCAGGTGGGCCGCTGGACGCATAACGGCAACATCAACCGCTGGAGCCTGGAGACCGATTTCACCTATGTCTCCGATGACTTCTACTTCAAGGATCTGGATACCGGGCTGGAAATCAGCTCCCAGACCCACCTGCCCCGGCTGGCAGAGGCCCGCTACTACGGGCGCACCTGGCAGGTACTGGGCCGGCTGCAATCCTGGCAGACCATCGACCCGACCCTGGATGACGCCGACCTGCCCTACCGGCGCCTGCCCCAGCTGCAATTGACCGGCGACCCGACACTCTACGGCCCGGTGAAAGGGCTGTGGCTATCCGACGTTACCGCCTTCGACCGCAGTGACTCCGACGACAGCGGCAAAGCCACCGGCCTGCGTGGCCACATGGCCCCGGCCCTGACCATGCGCCTGCAAAAACCCTGGGGCTATGTGGAACCCCGCACCCGGCTGTACCACACCCAATACCAGCTCGATAACGTGGACGCCAATGCTGAAGACAGCCCGGACATGACCACCTGGGGCGCCAGCCTGGACTCCGGCCTGTTCTTCGAGCGCCCCGGCAACTGGTTCGGCTCCACCTATACCCAAACCCTGGAACCGCGCCTGTTCCTCAACAAGGTGGCCTACGAAGACCAGAGCGAACTCCCCAACTTCGATTCCGGCGAGCTGACCTTCTCCTACAATTCCCTATTCCGGGAAAACCGCTTCATCGGTTACGACCGTATTGGCGACGAAGAAAAATTGGCGGTAGGCCTGACCAGCCGCTTCCTGCATGATGGCACCGGCCGCGAGCAGCTGCGCCTGCGCGTGGCCCAGGGCTTCTATTTTGAAGACCGCAAAGTGATTACCGACCGGGCCGTGGAAGACCCCACCGACGACCAGACCCCGGTTATCGGCGACGCCCGCTGGAACTTTGCACGCGATTGGTACCTCTACTCAGAAGCCCAGTGGGATACCGAAGAGAACAAGCGCGAACGGTCCAACTTCCAGATCGGCTATAACGACCGGGAGCGCCGCGTCGTCAACCTGGGCTATCACGACCGCCCGGCAGACGACATCCGCGAATCGGAAGTCAGCGCTATTCTGCCGGTTCACCGACACTGGCGGCTGGTTGGCCGCTGGATGTACGACCTGGACAACCAGCGCACACTGGAAACCATGGCCGGTGCCGAATACCGTAATTGCTGCTGGAAGCTGCGACTGCTCAGCCAGCGCGAGCTGGTGGATGACAACGGCGACGGCAACCTCGAGGCGGACAGCACCATCTGGTTCCAGATCCAGATGATCGGCCTGGGCGGCTTTGGCGGCCAGGTGGATTCCCTGCTGGAGCGCAGCATTCCGGGATACAGGAGACAGTATGATTGATAGAACGCAGCACGCTGCACGCCGCACGCTGCATGCCAGACACACCCTGCTTGGCCTGCTGGCCATGGCCGTGCTGATGTTGCCGGCCTGGAGCCAGGCCAAGGTGCAGATGCTCGACCGCATCGTCGCCGTGGTTAACGACGGCGCCATCATGGCCAGCGAACTGGATGAGCGGATCAACACCATCGCCCTGCAGTTTCAGGAAAAAGGCCAGCAACTGCCGCCCCCGGCAGTGATGCGCGAACAGGTGCTCGACCGTATGGTGCTGGAACGCCTGCAGCTGCAACTGGCTGAACGGGCCGGCATCAAGGTCGACGACGCCAGCCTCAACCAGGCCCTGGCCGGCATCGCCCGCCAGAATGGCATGAGCCTGGAAGACTTTGCCACCGCCCTGCGCGAAGACGGCTACGACTGGCCCCAGTTCCGCGAACAAATCCGCGAAGACATGGTGATCTCCCGCCTGCAACAGCGCAGCGTCGCCTCTCGCATTCAGGTAACCGACCGGGAAGTGGATCGCTTCCTGAGCTCGGAAATGGGCAAACAGATGTTCCAGGAAGACTTCCACCTGGGCCACATCCTGGTCCGCGTACCGGCTGAAGCCAGCCCGGAGGACATCACCCAGGCCCGCAGCAAAGCCGAAAGCATCGTCAAAAAACTCAATGACGGTGGTAACTTCCAGCAACTGGCGGTGGCCGAATCCGATGGCCCCAAAGCGTTGGAAGGCGGCGATCTGGGCATGCGCCCGGCGGCCCAATGGCCCACCCTGTTTGCGGAAAATGCCATCGACCTGAATAAAGGCGAGATTTCCGAGCCACTGCGTTCCGGTGCGGGTTTCCATATTCTGAAGATGATCGACCGCAAGGGCGGCGCCGAAAAAGTGGTGACGCAATATCAGGTTCGCCATGTACTGATCAAAACCGACGCCCTGACCAGCGCCGAGCAAGCCCACAAGCAGGCGATACGGCTCCACGACGAAATCGCCGCAGGCAGCCGCCAGTTCAGCGAGACCGCCGCTGAATTCTCCGACGACCCGGGCAGCGCCCGCAATGGCGGTGAACTGGGCTGGGTCAACAAAGGCGAAATGGTCCCCGAATTCGAAGACATGATGCTCAACACCCCCGTGGGTGAGCTGTCCCCGGTGTTCGAAAGCCAGTTCGGCTGGCACTTCCTGCGCGTAGACGATGTGCGTGATGCGGACATGAGCGCCGAATTCCGCCGTATGCAGGCCACCCAGGCCCTGCAGAAACGCCGCTTCGAAGAAGAGCTGGAAACCTGGGTGCAGGAAAAACGCAGCGAGTCCTATGTGGATATCAGGCTATGACGGAACGCCTGACGCCGGATGCCAGATGCCGGACAACGCTTGGCCGTGCTAAAACGCAGCGCCATTCCTTCCAGCACAAGCTAGAGGGTGCTCTCTCCCGTTTGCGGGAGAGGGAGAGGGCATTGGCTTCCGGGGCCCAGCCTCCGGCATTCTGCTAACCCATGTCTCTCGCGCCGCCATCACCTATCGCCATCACCTATGGTGACCCGGCAGGGATCGGGCCGGATCTGGTCCTGACCCTGCCGGATGCTTTTGCCGACGCCCCGCTGGTGGTTATCGGCGATCGCCAGGTGCTGACCGAACGGGCGCAGCAACTGGCCCTGACGGTGCCGCTGGGCGACTGGCAACCCGGCCAGCCACTCCCCACAGGCTGCCTGCCGGTCTGGCATACCCCCGCCGGCGCCAGCGTCACCGCTGGCCAGCCGAATCCGGCCACCGCCAGCGGCACACTCACCATGCTTACCCGCGCCGCCCAGGGCTGCCTGGACGGCACCTTCTCGGCCATGGTCACCGCCCCGGTGGCCAAGA
>NZ_LWFX01001409.1:0-6665 GCF_001635175.1 Alcanivorax sp. HI0083
ACGGCCTGCATATCGCCCGCAAGCTGCTGCTGGATGTGGCTGAGCTAGGCCTGCCCGCCGCCACCGAAGCGTTGGACCCGACCACCCCGCAGTACCTGCAGGACTTGATCGCCTGGAACGCCATTGGCGCGCGTACCACCGAGAGCCAGACACACCGGGAAATGTCTTCCGGCCTGTCCAGCCCGGTGGGCTTCAAGAACGGTACCGATGGCAGCCTGGATGTGGCTGTGAATGCCATGCTGAGCGTACAGTCCCCTCACCGCTTCCTGGGCATCGACCCGGAAGGCCGCGTGGCGCTGACCACCACCAAGGGCAACCAGTACGGTCATGTTGTGTTGCGTGGCGGTGGCGGCAAGCCGAACTACGATTCCGTGTCCGTGGCGTTGGCTGAACAGGCACTGGAGAAAGCCGGTGTCTCCACCAACATCATGGTGGATTGCTCCCACGCCAACTCCAACAAGGACCCGGGCCTGCAGCCGCTGGTGATGGAAAACATCGCCAACCAGATCCTGGAAGGCAACGAGTCCATCCTCGGCCTGATGGTGGAATCGCACCTGAAATTCGGCAACCAGAAGATCCCGCCGAATCTGGACGACCTGGAATACGGCGTGTCCATCACCGACGGCTGTATCGCCTGGGACACCACCGAAGAAGCCATTCGCAGCATGGCCGACAAACTGCGCGAGGCGCTGCCAAAACGTAATGGCTAAGGCTGCCCCCGCATTGAAAAAGCCCGGCCTTCGCGCCGTAATGCCGTTCACTTAAGCATTGCAGGCAGAGCGGGCCTTTCCGAAAATCCGGTTTCCACTCGCGGGAAGCCGGATTTTTTGTGTCTTTACAGCAGTCTCTTTTCGATATTGATGCCCTTCAGTCCTTACCTCGCTACGCTCGGTTCGCGCCTCGAGAGGCACTCCTACAAGGGAGGATCCATAAAAAAAAGCCCGGCGCGAAGGCCGGGCTTTTTCTGTTGCGTTACTGAGTCAGACTTAGAACAAGCCACCCAGCAGATTTTCGAACAGGTCCGTCAGGGCGTTGCCGGATTCCAGAGAGATGCCCTCGCCGGTTTCCTGATTCGCCAGACAAGCCAGACCCAGAGTCAGCGACAGGTTGCCCTCGTCATTAAAGGCACTCAGTAGCGGACAGCCCGGCAGCAGGCCGATCTGCTCGGAGTTGAGCAGCTCCACGTTGTCCAGGGACTCGATGAAGCATTCGGTCGGATCCACGGTACCGGTTTCAGAGGTTTCCGGGCACACCTGATCGGTGAGTGGATTCGGCTCGGTCAGCGGACCCAACAGCTCTTCCAGGGCGGCAAGACCGGCACCGGCTTCCGTCAGACAGTCAGTGGGCGTAGTGGGACCAATCGCACCAGCAGCGGTTTCCGGACAAAACTGCTCCAGCAACGGGGCCAGCGGGTTGTCGCCACCGCCACCACCGGGCAGACCACCGCCAGCCGCTTCCATGAAGCAGGCCGCCGGGTCGATCGGGCTGTTCGCTGCCGCTTCCGGGCACAGCGCCTCGGTCAGTGGGTTGGACCCCAGCAGCAGCTCTTCCACGTTACCGAAGCTGTTACCGGCTTCGGTCAGACAGTCGATCGGCGTGGTCGGACCCAGATCCGCTTCGGAGGTTTCCGGGCAGAATTGCGCCAGTACCGGCTCCAGCGGGTTGCCATCGGCACCCGGCAGGCCACCGCCACCTGGGGCGAAACCACCAGCCGCTTCTTCAAAGCAGGCGGCAGGATCAATCGGGCTGTTCGCCGCCGCTTCCGGGCACAGTTGCTCGGTCAGCGGGTTGGAACCCAGCAGCAAGTCCTGCACGTCGCCGAAGTTACCGCCAGCTTCAGTCAGACAGTCGATCGGGGTGGTCGGGCCAAGATCTGCTTCAGAGGTTGCCGGGCAGAACTGCGCCAGTACCGGCTCCAGTGGGTTGCCATCAGCGCCCGGCAGACCACCGCCGCCCGGAGCAAAGCCACCGGCCGCTTCTTCAAAGCAGGCGGCGGGATCAATCGGGCTGTTCGCCGCCGCTTCCGGGCACAGTTGCTCGGTCAGCGGGTTGGAGCCCAGCAGCAGGTCCTGCACGTCGCCAAAGTTACCGCCGGCTTCGGTCAGACAGTCGATCGGTGTGGTCGGACCCAGGTCTGCTTCGGAGGTTTCCGGGCAGAACTGCGCCAATACAGGCTCCAGCGGGTTGCCGTCGGCACCCGGCAGGCCACCGCCACCCGGAGCAAAGCCACCGGCAGCTTCTTCGAAGCAAGCTGCGGGATCAATCGGGCTGTTAGCAGCCGCTTCCGGGCACAGTTGCTCGGTCAGCGGGTTGGAACCCAGCAGCAGGTCCTGCACGTCGCCGAAGTTACCGCCAGCTTCAGTCAGACAGTCGATGGGTGTGGTCGGACCCAGGTCAGCCTCGGAGGTTTCCGGGCAGAACTGCGCCAACACAGGCTCTAGCGGATTGCCGTCGGCACCCGGCAGACCACCACCACCCGGAGCAAAGCCACCGGCCGCTTCTTCGAAGCAGGCCGCCGGATCAATCGGGCTGTTCGCTGCCGCTTCCGGGCACAGTTGCTCGGTCAGCGGGTTGGAGCCCAGCAGCAGGTCTTGCACGTCACCGAAGTTACCACCGGCTTCGGTCAGACAGTCGATCGGCGTGGTCGGACCCAGATCCGCTTCGGAGGTTTCCGGGCAGAATTGCGCCAGTACCGGCTCCAGCGGGTTGCCATCGGCACCCGGCAGGCCACCGCCACCCGGGGCAAAGCCACCGGCTGCTTCAGAGAAACAGGCTGCGGGATCAATCGGGCTGTTGGCAGCCGCTTCCGGGCACAGTTGTTCTGTCAGCGGGTTGGAACCCAGCAGCAGGTCCTGCACGTCCTGGAAGTTACCACCAGCTTCAGCCAGGCAGTCGATCGGGGTGGATGGGCCAAGGTCCGCCATGGCGGTTTCCGGGCAGAACTGTTCAAGGGCCGGAGCGAATGGGTTGCTACCGCCGTCGCCGCCATCACCACCACCTGGAATGCCACCGCCCATCAGGGCTTCAGCAAAACACTGGGGAGGATCAATTCGGCCATCCGCATTATCTTCAGGACAAATCTGCTCGGTCAGCGGATTACTCGCGGTGAGCATATCGTAGATGTCTATATAGGCACGGCTGGCTTCGTTGAGACAGTTGACAGGGGTTTCCGGGCCCAGCTCCTGTTCGCCGGTTTCCGGGCAAAGCTGGGCAAGCAGCTGGTCAGAACCGGGCAGGCCGCCATCGCCGCCGGGCAAATCGCCACCGCCACCAACGGCTTCCGTAAAGCATGCAGCGGGATCAATCGGGCTATTCGCCGCCGCTTCCGGGCACAGTTGCTCGGTCAGCGGGTTGGAGCCACCGATCATGTCACCGATGTTCTGGAAATTCCCGGCCGCTTCCTGCAGACAGGCTGCCGGGAAGGTGGCAGAACCGTCAAAAGACGTGTCGGTATCGTAAAGGAAATCCTGGTCCAGCATTTCACCGTTGAAAGTCAGCGTGGCATCAAATACCTGCGCCGCTTCCGGGCAGAACTGCTGTACTACCGGATTCAGCGACAGCTCATAGCCGGTATCTTCCTCGGCAGCGTCTTCGCTTTCATCCAGACAGGTTGCGGGATCAATGGAACCGCCCTCCCCTGCATCGCCGGACGCACCGGGACACAAAGCATCGGTCAGTTCGTTCTGATCGTCGATGATTTCTGCGATTTCCGGAGGCAGGGCACGGGCCGCCGGGCCTGAGTCGGCAGGCGCTGAGCTGCTGCCTCCACCGCCACAGGCCGTCAGCAGTGCCGCAAGGGCGCTGCTGCCTACCAGAAGTTTGAATTGATTAGCCAAGATGAACCCCTCCATCGTACTTTGTCGTTATGGCCCCCAGAACAGGAGCTGGTATCAACGACTATGAAAGGGATGTGCAATCTGCTGTAGAGCAAGGAGGTTGGTAGACTGTTAACAAGCGTAGCCAGCGTTACCGATTAGTGTCTGAACAAGGCTCAAGACAACTTTTCGATTACAGTTTCAGCAATCCTTCCGCTGCTAATCACGCCCACTAGCAATATGAGCACGGGCCCGAACGTGCGCGGCATCGTCGCAGTGATTCAACCGGGCATTCACAAAGGCACCTATTTCGCGCAGCGCCATGCCGGCTTCCGGCAACCAGGCCGCCAGGGCATGGAAAACATGGGGCATCTGCTCCCACACTTGCAGGGTGTGCTCCACCCCTGCCCGCTCGGCTTGTTCAGCGACCCGCACCGCATCGCTGTAAAGCAGCTCGGTACTGCCCACCTGAATCAGCAATGGCGGCAACCCGGTGTAATCGGCAAACACAGGAGAGAGTAACGGTGCTGCCGGGTCCTGGCCCCGGCTGTAGGACTTGGCGACAAAGTGCAGTGCACCCAACGGGATCAAGGGGTCCTGTTTCGCGTTGGTGTGAATACTGTCACCACTACAGGTCAGGTCGCCCCAGGGACTGATCAGCACGGCCGCCGCCGGCAATGGCAGATTCAGCTCGCGCAAGCGCAACAAGGTCACCAGGGAAAGGTTGCCGCCGGCGGAATCGCCTGCCAGCACAATGTGCTCCGGGCGGTACCCGGTATCCAGCAATGCCTTGTAGGCACGCACCGCATCTTCAAGTGGCGCCGGGTACGCCCAGTCGGGTGGCTGACGATAATCCAGCGCCAGCACCTTGGCCCGGCATTCACGGCTTAAACGCCAGGTGACGGCCCGGTGGGAACGCGGCGAGCCGAAAAAATAGGCTCCGCCATGAAAGTACAGCACCACCCGATTACTGCGTACATTGCGCCCAGCTATTAACCACTCTCCAGGCACTCCGCCCATGTGGGCCCGGGCGATATGTACTGATGACGGGACCGGTAACGCCAGGGTCACCGTATCAAAACCCAGTTGCGAGAATTTCATGAAACGGCGAGTAAAACGGATACGGCTAATCACCGGTTTCACCGCCCCCTTGATCGCCCGGTTGATCATTTTTCCCTGCCAGCTCAACGCCGGGTAATATTTCTTGTTGTTAACAGCCATGGCTCAGGCCACCCGCCTGCAATGTGGAGAGTTTGAGCCTAAGTGGTCATCATTGTCTGAACAAGACACAATGAGCCCGTCTTTGTTCATCCATGGTTAAGGATTCAGCGCAAATATGGAAACCCTGCGGCAACGCTGGCGCCACATTATCTTTGGTACCGATACCCCAGCCGGGCAGCTGTTCGATGTGCTGCTTATCGGGGCGATCCTGGGAAGCGTGATTGCGGTCATGCTCGACAGTGTGTCCAGCATCCGTGAAGAGTATGGCGTGCTGTTGTACGCGGCGGAGTGGTTTTTCACTCTGCTTTTTACGGTGGAATACGCCATTCGCCTTTGGGTCAGCGACCGACCGCTGCGCTATGCACGCAGCTTTTTCGGGGTGGTGGATTTACTGTCCGTCATCCCGACCTATCTGAGCCTGTTCATCCCCGGTTCCAATTACCTGCTTACCATCCGGGCGCTGCGGGTACTGCGCGTGTTCCGGGTCATGAAGCTGGCCAAATTCATGGGCGAAGCCAACCAGCTTGGCATCGCCCTGGTGCGCACCCGCCGCAAGATCGCGGTGTTCATGTTCTCCGTATTCGTGGTGATTATTATCTTCGGCAGCCTCATGTATGTGGTGGAAGGCCCGGAGAACGGTTTTTCCAGTATTCCGCAAAGTATTTACTGGGCCATCGTGACCATTACCACCGTAGGGTATGGCGACATTTCACCGCAGACGCCGTTCGGCAAGCTGATTGCTTCCCTGGCCATGATTACCGGCTACGCGATTATTGCCGTGCCCACCGGTATCGTCACCGCGGAAATTTCCGCCGCCCGCGTGAGCATGCGCTATGAACGTGAATGCCCGGGATGCCACCGCCATTCCCACGAGCCCGATGCCCGCTTTTGCCTGCAATGCGGTGAGGAATTACCGAAGCTGTCGCTGAAAGGCCCGGATGATTAAAGAAAGCGGCAGAGTTTTAGCTTCTGGCTTGGATCGTCCTGCGGACGATGTCCTCGCTTCGCTCGGTTCGCACCCGGTTCGCACCCTAAACGGTGCTCCTACAGCGGCTTCGTAGAAAAGCAGATGCCGAGTAACTTTTCCGCCTTTCTTTATCGAAGCGAGCGTAGCTCTTAGCTCACCCCTGCCTTTATTAACCGTCTATTAATCCTTTCTCTCGCAACACCTGAATAAACAGATCAGGCTCTGGGCGAACCCGGTAATTGTCTGTCAGGTGCTGATACACCAGCCGGCCTTCGCCATCCACGATAAATACCGTTGGCATAACGGTGTCACTGTCGTAGCCCAGCGCCTCCAGCCCGGCCGGGGTACCACCCGCATCGACAATACCTAAAGCACGCGCCGCCTGATTGTCATCATCGCGCAGGTATTCAAAATCCACCTGAAATTGCTTTGCCAGATCCGCAGATTGGCTGTGGGACTGCGGGCTGATCAACGCCACCCGTACACCCTGATCCTGCAACGACTGATATTGCGCTGCCACTTCACGAATCTGTGCCATACACAACGGGCACCAGTTGCCGCGGAAGAACAGCATCACCATTGGCTTGCCCGCGTAATCCGCCACGGTTACCGGCTTGCCCTCCAAGTTCGTGAAAGTGACGGCCGGCAACGGTTCACCCAGT
>NZ_LWFX01001410.1:0-2597 GCF_001635175.1 Alcanivorax sp. HI0083
GGCATCCTGAACATGACCGACGAAGCCGGTAAAGATGCCAAGCTGGTGGCGGTTCCGCACACCAAGCTGACCAAGATCTACGACAACGTGAAAGACATCAACGACTTGCCAGAGCTGCTGCTGGCCCAGATCAAGCACTTCTTCGAGCACTACAAAGAGCTGGAAGCAGGCAAGTGGGTGAAAGTTGATGGCTGGGATGGCGCCGAAGCGGCCAAAGCCGAGATCATCAAATCTGTCGAAGCTTACGAGAACGCCAAGTAAGTCGACGCGAAACTGGCAGAACAGCGCCAGCGACAAAAGGCCGCGCCCGGGCAACCGGGCGCGGCCTTTCTGTTTTGAGAAGCACGGGCAAGACCTGCGAGTTTCGAAAAGCAAAAACCGAAGCGCCTGGTCTGTAAAGGTTTTGATCTTCGCAACTCGAAACTCGTTACTCGCCTCTCACACCCGCGAGTGTTGCTCCCGGTAGCCCTTCGGAGTCAGGCCACTCCAGCGCTTGAACGCCTTGGAGAAGTTCGCCACATCGTTATAACCAAGGTGGTAGGCCACCTCGCTAATGCTCTTCTCCGCCTTCGCCAACAAACGGCAAGCCTGCCGGTAGCGCTCTTCATCCTGCAATTGGCGATAGCTCAACCCGGCCTGCTGCAAGTGACGTTTCAGGGTGCGGGCAGACACCGCCAGCCGATCCGCCATGCCTTCCAGCGACGGCAACGGCGCCGCATGGTCCTGTAACGCTGTGCGGATACGCTCCGCCATCACGCCCTCTTCTTCGGTGCGCCACTGACGGAACTCCATCTCGCACTGCTCGCGTGCAATCGCTGCCACCTGCGGGTCCGCCAGACGTGGCCGCGCCTCCAGGGCAGACAAGGGAAACACCAGCGCGTCTTCCGACTGATCAAACCGCACCGGCACCCCCACATCCTCCCGCAGCGCCGCCAACCAGGCCGGCGCGGGGCCGCGACGGTGAATCTCCAACCCCTCCGGCAAACTCTCCAACAGCTGTTCGATCATGAACGCCAGCCCCACCAGCATGGCCTCGATAATAAAATCATGGGCTACGCCTAACGGGCGGGTGCTACGCAATTGAAGATGAGCCCGGTCTGCATGGCGGGCTTGGTGAATTTCCAGAAACGGGGCGCGCAGGCCGAGAAACCGGCAGGCTGCATCGAGGGCATCCTGAGCGCTGGCGCTGGACAAAGCCAGTAGCCCCACCGGGCCATGCAGGGTAATGCTCATGGCGCGGGCATAGCGAAACCCCAGGCCACGATCGCCCACCATTTCGACCCCGCGCTCGGCCACTGTCTGGGCCAGGGACATGGAGACCCGGCGATCCACCGCCAGCAGCTCATCCCGACTCACCCCCAACCCCACCAGCAGAGTCGGCGCATCCAGCTTCAAGGCCACCAACAGGTCGTACAACAGCACCACATAGATGCCCGGCACCCCGGCATTTCCCCAGGTGCGGCCCGAACTCACCATTTGTTGGCCCTCCACGACAAGAACTTGGTTATCTCTGCCTGCATAGTAGTTGTCATTGAACAATGTCACCAATGGCATTTGCGCCAGGAGCCAACATGAAATTGCCGCTGACAAAAAAACATAAGGCACCGGTTGTGCCCATCGTACCCCGCCGCATGGGGTTTTCCTTCGATGGCATCAAACATGATGATTACTGGTTTGATAACGACCCTGTGCTGACCCATCTGCTGAATATCCTGTCGCTGACCTTCCCGGACGGCGAGCGTTTCTTCGTAGATTCTGTGCGCGCCCTGCGCGACCAGGTGGCGGACAAGGATCGTCAAAAGGATATTTCCGGCTTTATTGGCCAGGAAGCCATGCATTCCCTGGAACACCAGGCCTTCAATGATCTGATTGCCGACGGCAAATATGACGACATTGTTGCGCACGCCCTGGGGGTCACCAACAAGTTGCTGGCCGGTGCCCGCAAGTACATGAGCAAACGCCAGCAGCTGGCGGCGACTGCCGGCCTGGAGCACTTCACTGCCATTCTGGCCGACGCCATTCTGCGTCGCCCGGACCTGATGAAAAAGATGGACCCGGCGGTGCGCGATCTGTGGGTCTGGCACGCCATTGAGGAAACCGAGCACAAGGCCGTAGCCTACGACCTGTACAAGGACGTGAACGGCAACTACCTGGAGCGCCAGCGCCTGTTCCTTTCCAGCACCGCCTACCTGATCGGCTTCTCCAGCTACTTCACCTGGCAGATGCTCAAGCGCGACAATATGCACCGTAAACCCCTCACCCTGGCCAAAGGGCTGTGGAAAGGGTTTGGCTACAGAGGCGTGATCAGCAGCATCATCCCTGCCTGGTTCAGCTACCTGAAACCCGGCTTCCATCCATGGGATGACGACAACAGCGCGTTGATCGAAGAATGGCGTAAAAGCCTGCCGGCCCCGAAGGAGAAGAACGCGGCGTGAGCAGAATTAATAATGAATAATTAAGAGTTAATAACGTCGCGAAACCCGTCTGTTTTGCCTTAAACGCAAGAGGCCGCGTCCAAAGGTTGGGCGCGGCCTCTTAGCTTCAAGAAATCACTGGCGCTAGGCGCGCAGCTATTAATTATTCACTGTTAACTATTA
>NZ_LWFX01001411.1:0-2602 GCF_001635175.1 Alcanivorax sp. HI0083
ATAGCAAGAATAAAAGGTCTCCTGATGGTTTTCGTGGTAGCCCTGCTGGCGACTGCCTGTACGGCCCATAACACCATGGTCAGCAGTTCCGCCCGCGCCAAGGATCACCAGGCCGGTGAGCATGTCAACAAAGTGCTAGTGGTGGCGGTGGTCAATGACACCCAGGCCCGCGATTCGCTGGAATCCAATGTTGTGGCGGCTTTGAAAGCGCAGGGCGTGGAAGCAACAGCATCCGCCCCGGTATTGGGTGACCAGTACAGTGAAGGGAAAACCCGCAAACAAATGGCTGCCGATATCGCCTCGAAAGGTTACGAAGCGGCACTGGTAATCAGTGTTATCGATATCAAGGAAGAAATGCACTACACCCAGGGTGGCACCAATTTTGCCCCGGATATCGCGGTGTCCGGTGCCATGGGCCAGACCTATTACGTGCGCCAAAATGCTACCTACGAGCCTGGTTATTTCAGCAATGACAAGAAGTACTTCCTGGAGTCCAATCTGTACCGGCTTCAGCCGGAAGGGCTACTATGGAGAGCCAAATCCACCACGGTAAACCCCAGTGACCTGCAGGCAGGGACCAGCGGTGTGGCCGATGCTGTTGTGGACCGTATGGCCAAGGATGACATGATTTAATCTCTGGCCTGCGCCGTTTACCGGGAGCCTTGGGCTCCCGGTTTTGTTTGTGATGCTAAATCCCGATTGAATGAACGCGACACACCTTTCAGGAGTCACCATGATCGAATACCGGATTCGCCCGCTGCGCCCCGAGGCGCACCTGTTTGAAGTAACCCTGACGGTGGCGGACCCGACCCCGGAGGGGCAGGCGTTCAGCTTGCCCGCCTGGATTCCTGGCAGTTATATGATTCGCGATTTCGCGCGCCATATTGTGCATGTGGAAGCCAGTAGCCATGGTGAAACCTTGCCTGTGGCCAAACGGGACAAGCAAACCTGGCAGGTGCCCCCCTGTGATGGCCCGGTACAACTGCACTATCACGTTTATGCCTGGGATTTGTCCGTGCGTGGCGCGCACCTGGACACCACCCACGGTTATTTTAACGGCAGCTGCGTGTTCCTGGCCGCCATGGGCCATGAAGATCAACCCTGTCACGTTGCCATAGAGCCCCCGCAAGGGCATGCCTATAACGGCTGGCAAGTGGCGACCGGCCTGGCACGTGAGTCCGGCTCGGAGTTGGGTTTCGGTATGTTCCTGGCGGACAACTACGATGATCTGATCGACCACCCGGTGGAAATGGGGCCGTTTGAGTATGCCCAGTTCGAAGCCTGTGGTGTGCCGCACTGGGTGGTGTTGGCTGGGCGTCATAAAGCCGATATGGCGCGACTCTGTCGGGATCTGAAACCGATTTGTGAACACCATATCCGCATGTTTGGCGAGCCGGCGCCCATGGATCGCTATGTTTTCATGACGCTGGTCACCGGCAATGGTTATGGCGGACTGGAGCACCGTAATTCCACCAGCCTGATGTGCCCCCGCGATGATTTGCCTCGGCGCAGCGATGAGCCTGGCAAGGTTCACGACGGCTATCGTTCCTATCTGGGGCTGTGCAGCCATGAGTATTTTCATACCTGGAACGTGAAGCGCATCAAGCCCGCTGCGTTCACCCCTTTTGATCTGTCACAGGAAGTGCATACCGAATTGCTGTGGGCGTTTGAAGGGATCACCAGTTATTACGACGATCTCTCCCTCACCCGCACAGGGCTGATTGCGCCGCAGAGTTACCTGGAGCTGCTTGGGCAAACGCTCACGCGGGTGTACCGGGGGCAGGGTCGCCATAAACAAACGGTGACGGAATCCAGCTTTGATGCCTGGACCCGCTTCTACAAACAGGATGAAAATGCGCCTAATGCCATTGTCAGCTACTACACCAAGGGCTCACTGGTGGCGCTGGCGCTGGATTTGACACTGCGTAACCTGACCGGTGAGGCAAAGACTCTGGATGACCTGATGCGAGTGCTGTGGCAGCGCTACGGGCAGACCGGTGAGGGCGTGCCGGAGCAGGGTATTCAGCCGCTGGCAGAAGAAATCGCCGGTTGCGATATGAGCGATTTTTTCAACCAGGCCCTGTACAGCACAGAGGATTTGCCGCTGGCTGAATTGTTGGCAGAACGTGGGGTGGAATTGCACTGGCGTAGTGCTGCCGGCCACGGGGATAACGGCGGCAAAGCAGGCAAGGATGGCATTCCCCATCTGGGCGCCAGGTTGGTGCCGGATACCATGGGGGCGAAAATCGCGGTGGCGTTTGAGCAAGGGGCCGCCATGGCGGCGGGGCTATCCGCTGGTGATGTGATTATCGCCGTGGATGGCCTGCAGGCCACCACCGGCAATATTGATAATCTGCTGTCGGGTTTCCTGCCCGGCGAGGTCATGGAGATTCATGCTTTCCGGCGTGATGAGTTGATGCGGTTCAAGGTCAAGGTGGAAGCCACCGAAGCCAGCACTGCATTCCTGACTATCGCCAAAGGTGGGCTGACAGAAAAAGGCCGTGCGTGGCTGCACGCAAAATAGCGGCACGAAATCCGTTTGTTATCCGCAGGAGTGACTTGAAAAGCACTCCTGCCCAATGGCAATTAAANGACCGATACC
>NZ_LWFX01001412.1:0-3299 GCF_001635175.1 Alcanivorax sp. HI0083
AGGGGACTCAGAAGCTCGCAGGCTGCTTTACTGCGCGGCCATGGCCGCTCGCCGGAGCAAGCGTTGGGCAGGGGTCTATCAGGCTTATCTGGATCGAGGGCTGGCAACTACCCAAGCGTTAGTCATCCTGGCGCGCAAACTGGTTCGTATCGCCTTCGCGCTTATGAAAAATGGCACCGACTATCAGCCGGCCCCTGCCTCATGAAGACTGGGGTGGACAACATAGAATCTCCTACAGTGTGGCTCGTTATTAGCCGTTATCTGTTACCCCACCAACTCATAACACGGCTCGTAATGGCTGCCCGGCAGTTTCATGCGTTGCTGTTCCACAAATGCCTTCAGCAGCTCGTCCAGATGCTTCATCAGGGCGTTGGGGGCGTGCAGCTTGTAGGGGCCGTGTTGTTCGATGGCGTGGATGCCGTGCTCTTTCACGTTACCGGCGACAATGCCCGAGAAGGCCCGGCGCAGGTTGGCGGCCAGTTCGTGGACCGGTTGATTCGTATTCAGATTCAGCGCGGCCATGGCCTCGTGGGTGGGCAGGAAAGGGTGTTGAAATTCCAGCGGTACATTGAGGCGCCAGTTGAAGTAAAAGGCATCATCATTATCCCGACGGAACAGGGTCAGGCGGTCAATGCCGTGGCACATGGCCAGGGCGACGGCTTCCGGGTCGTCGATAATGATCTGGTAGCGTTCGGCTGCCTTGTCACCCAGGGTATAGCGAATAAATGCATCCACCTGACGGAAGTAATCGGCGCTGCTGGCGGGGCCGGTGAGCACCATGGGCAGGGGAATGTCCGCGTTGTCCGGGTGCAGCAGTACGCCAAGCAAATAGAGAATTTCTTCGGTGGTGCCTACCCCGCCGGGAAACACGATAATACCGTGGGCCAGGCGCAGGAACGCTTCCAGGCGTTTTTCGATATCTGGCATGATCACCAGTTCGTTGACGATGGGGTTGGGCGCTTCCGCAGCAATAATGCCCGGCTCGGAAATCCCCAGATAGCGACCTTCTTTTTCCCGTTGTTTGGCATGGGCCACATGGGCGCCTTTCATGGGGCCTTTCATGGCCCCGGGGCCGCAGCCGGTGCAGATATCCTTGTGACGCAGGCCCAGTTGGTAGCCCACGCTTTTGCTGTAGTCGTATTCGTGGCGGGAGATGCTGTGCCCGCCCCAGCAAACCACCATGTTTGGTGACGCTCCGGCTTTCAGGACCCCGGCGTTGCGCAGAATATGGAATACCGCGTTGGTAATGCCTTCGCTGTTGTTCAGGTCGAAACGGTCGTTGTTCTGGATCTCGTTGGCCACGTAGACGATATCGCGCAATACTGCAGACAGGTGCTCGCGGATACCGCGAATCATGCGCCCGTCTACAAACGCGCCGGCGGGGGCGTTGTCCAGTTTTAGGCGCAGCCCGCGGTCTTCCTGGATCACTTCGATTTCGAAGTCGTGGTAGGTTTCCAGCACCTCACGGCTGTCATCGGTGGGAGTACCGCAGTTCAGCACCGCCAGGGCGCAGCGGCGCAATAGGTCATGCAGGCCGCTGCCAGAGGTGTCGCGCAGGCGTTCCACTTCATGCTGGCTGAGTACTTCCAGGCTGCCTTCCGGCGCCACAATGGTCGATACCGTTTCGGTCATAAGGTCGGTCCGTCGCAAATAAGCAGGTCGGTTTAATACCGGTATTGAGCTTGTTCTGTCATCGCTTTCAGAGAAAGTACCAGAGCAAGAATGAAAGAGAGTACCGTAGTCCGGGTGAGAAAGGAGTGTTGGGGGGTGAGGGGGCTGCTTTCAAGCCGGAAGCCCGCCCGTCGGCGGACAGGTGTTTTTACATTTCATCGGGGAACGACGGGCCGGCACGTGCGTCCGATTTAACATCAAGGCGGGTATGTTCACAGGCATTCTTCGTGCAGGACTTCCCGATACAGGCTTGGTCGCCTGTTATGTTGATATGGGGCAACGCATTGTCATGAGGTTGTCGCCATTATCGGCCAGACTTGATCAGTTTCGGGGCCGCTGAACAGGCCTCAGTAGAGAGTGAGACTCAGGAGCAAAGCATGTTGCTCAAGTATTTGAATCAACTGGAACAGGCTGTGAAAGCGGCATCCGAACATCCGGATTCGGCCACCGTTACCCGTTGCGCCGATTGTGTGGCGACGCTGGATGCCTACCTGGATGCACAAATGGAGCCGGTGCAACGCCGTGGCCGGGAATTGATGGATGGGCTGATTCCGGCGCATCTGCACGACCGGGTTTGTCAGCGGTTGCACTAGGAACGCCACACGCTGCACGCAACAGGCGCCAACTGGGCTCTCTCTTTGGCGCTAACAAAGAACGCGAATCGCCGTGGGCCACCAGCGAAATGTCGGATTACGCCTTTCAGGCTAATCTGACCTACGTGCTACGCGTCCATAAGGCTTCAGTGCGAGACAAACTGCTTGCCGGTTGCCCCCGGCCTGTCACCGCGTTGAAGCGTGTGGCGTGCAGCATGCCACGCCTCCTGTCACATCCGGTTTCGCTGGCTATGCAGGGCCTTGTCCCTTTCTTCCGGGAACAGGTCCGGTTGCTGGGGCGCTTTCAAATCGCGCAGCCGGGCACCGATGCCCAGTAACCGGGCGGGGCCTTCGCGTCGCTCCCAAAGCTGGCGGAACAGGGCCTCAAAGTGGGCGGCATCCAGGTCGTTGCCGGCCTTGTCACAACTCATGCTGACAAAATCCTGATACTTCACCTTGGCGGTCAATCCACTGATCAGGTAGTGCTGATCCAGTTTGGCAAACCGTTCCTTCAGCTTTTCAATCAGCCCCTCCAGCTCCCGGAGCCAGTCCGTCAGGGTGAGCTGGTCCTTGTCGTAGGTGCGTTCCACCGAAACGGATTTACGTCGTCGGCCGGTCTGGATCGGACGGCTGTCTTCACCGCGGCACAGGTGATAAAGCCGCTCGCCAAAACTGCCAAAGTGCTGGCCCAGCTCCAGCCGGCTTAGCTGTTGCAGGTCGCCACAGGTTTTCAGGTTCAGGCCGGCCATGCGCTCGCCAGTGACCCGGCCCACCCCGGAAATCTTGTTCACCGGCAGGGCGGCCACAAATTCCTCGACCCGGGCCGGGGGAATCACAAATAGCCCGTCGGGCTTGCGCCAGTCGCTGGCGACCTTGGCCAGAAATTTGTTGGGGGCGACGCCTGCGGACACGGTAATAGCCACCTCCCGGCGAACGTCCTGGCGCAATGCCTGGGCAATGCGGGTGGCGCTATTATCGAATTGTTCGCTGGCGCTCACGTCCAGAAAGGCCTCGTCCAGTGACAACGGCTCGATC
>NZ_LWFX01001413.1:0-1060 GCF_001635175.1 Alcanivorax sp. HI0083
GATGACGTTGTGCGAAGCGCGGCTTTCATGGTGAGGGGCCTTGAGCATGAGGCGATTCAGTCCCATTAGGTGCCGTCGCCATTCTGCTTAGGCATGTCAGATTAACCCAGAAAGGCACTCAGCATTCGCCCGAGTAATTGACGGGCATCTTCAAAGCGCTGCGGGTCACCAAGCAGCGCTTCGCGGCTTTCCACCCAGCGGCCGGGAGTCAGGTCCTCCGGGCAGGCGTCGCACAGTGCTTGTGCATTGCCGTTCTCCAGTTCCAGATGAAATTGCAGGGCCAGCACGTTATCCCCGTAACGGAAGGCCTGGTTGCGGCAGCCTTCACTTTCCAGTAAATGCACGGCGCCGTTGGGGATGGCAAAGGTGTCGCCGTGCCAGTGCAGGACGGTTGGTGCGTCTGCAAACAGTCTGCCCACACTGTCATTTTTCCCGGCTGGTGTGGGGTAGACCGGAAACCAGCCGATTTCCCTTTCCGGGTTGCTGCTTACCGGGGCGCCCAGCACCCGGGCGATCAGTTGTGCGCCCAGACAAATGCCCAGCACCTTTTTCCCCGCTGCGATGCTCTCGCGGATCAGCGCTTTTTCTGCACTCATCCAGGGAAAGCGGGGGTCGTCATCGGCCCCCATGGGGCCACCCATGACCACCAGCACATCAAAATCCGCCGGGGCGGGCAGGGCGTCGCCAGCGAATAACAGCGAGTGCCGAATGCTGATGTCCCGCTCCTGAAACCAGGTTTCCATGGCGCCCAGTTGTTCAAAGGGAACATGGGACAGGTAATGAACACGCATGGCGATTTCCCTTTTTGCGGTTTACTCAATCCGTGTCGTGCTACAGATAAATGGCCTGAAAACTGGCCACTGCTTCATCGTCTTTATCAAACAGGGTGAGCAGCTCGCCGTCGATGCGGAAGTGGTCGCTGGCCTTGAGCGCGTCGAGGTAGCGGTTTTCGATAGCGCTGGTCGGGCATGCCTTGCGTGTAGTTGCCAGATCGGGCAGCGCCAGCTGTTGGCCGTCGCGCTGGTAGGAGCCGTTCAGGCTGTTGCAGCTGCCATGGCCT
>NZ_LWFX01001414.1:0-1606 GCF_001635175.1 Alcanivorax sp. HI0083
GTAATCCCGGCCATGGTGCTCGGCCAGCGCCACGGACACCGCCGCTACCAGCGGGATGCCTTTATAGGCCGGCCCGAACAACATATCGAATTCCAGCCCGGATGCCATGATCGCATCCGCATAATAGCGACCCAGCCGAGCCAGGGCCTCGCCGGTGTTAAAAGTGCCAGCATTGAAGAAATACGGGCTTTTGCGCCCGGACTTCAGGGTAAATTCCCCGAACTTCAACGCCTCACGCTCTTCGGCAAAGCGCAGAAAATGCTTCTTGTAGTTCTTCATACTCAAGCCTGTGTACTAGCCAGTCTGTTCGCAACAGCGCGAAACCGCGCCACCACAGCGACACGGCCCGCCTTTCTCTCTTGGCGTGTTACCAGCCCAGCGCCACCTGCTGGGCCTTGATGATCTCGCCAATGCCCTTTTCCGCCAGCCCCAACAGGCTGTCAGACTGCTCACGGGTAAATGGCGCGCCCTCTGCGGAACCCTGAATCTCGATAAAGCCGCCCTGCTGGGTCATCACCACGTTCATGTCGGTGCCCGCATTGGAGTCTTCGGCGTAATCCAGATCCAGCACCGGAGCATCCTCGAACATGCCCACGGACACCGCGCCCACCAGGCCGGTGAGCGGGTCACTCTTGATCTTCTTGGTTTCCAGCAGGTGGGTAAAAGCATCCACCAGCGCCACACAGGCTCCGGAAATAGATGCAGTTCGCGTGCCACCGTCCGCCTGCAGCACGTCGCAATCCAGATAGATGGTGCGCTCACCCAGCGCCTTCATGTCCACCGCGGCACGCAGGGAACGGCCGATCAAACGCTGGATTTCCAGCGTGCGTCCGCCCTGCTTGCCTCGTGTCGCCTCACGGCCGGAACGGGTGTGGGTGGAACGCGGCAGCATGCTGTATTCCGCAGTCAGCCAACCCTGGCCCTTGCCCTTGAGAAAGCGCGGCACGCCCTCTTCCACGGACGCGGTACACAGCACCTTGGTGTTCCCGAACGCCACCAATACGCTGCCCTCGGCATGAACGGTGTAGTTGCGGGTAAAGCTCAGTTCACGCAGTTGGTCGGGGGCTCGGCCGGATGGGCGCATGGAATCTCCTGGTAGTCTTGGAATCAAAAGGGCGACCATTGTAGCAAACACCGGCGCCAATGCCTGCCTTGCACCCAACCCCGTCTCGACTAGACTAGGGAACCCGGCACCGCCCGCGGTGTTTCATGCCGCAGGCGCCTGCCTGCAGGCGAAAAGACAGTCCCGAGTGACGAGAAGCGAGCTTCGAAAGGCAAGACTTGATATTGGGAAAGCCGGGGTTTCGCAACTCGTCACTCGATACTCGCTTCCGGCATTGCCTTTTCGCTTGCAAGCAAGCTCCTACAGGGCACGAACACCGGGACATTCCATGGCCAACACAGAGGTTCACCATGATTTGCAGCATGACCGCTTTTGCCCGCGCCGACCGCCCGCTTGAAGGCTACGGCCTGGTCTGGGAAATCAAGGCCGTGAACCACCGTTACCTGGAAATCAGCCCACGTCTGCCCGACGCCCTGCGCTCACTGGAAAACGCCGTGCGCGAACGCTGCCGCAAGGCCCTCGCCCGGGGCAAGGTGGAAGTCA
>NZ_LWFX01001415.1:0-5972 GCF_001635175.1 Alcanivorax sp. HI0083
CGCCCTATGGCACCGAGCCCGGCTTTTATCTTCTGGTCGGTCCCAACTGGGAAGGCGACGTGCCGGAAGGCATCAATGAGGTTATCCGCTCTTCCACGGAACTGGCCAACATGATCCCCCGCGCCTTCATGGATTCCACCGAAGAAGACAAGCAAGCCATTCAGCCAGTGATCAGCCAGATCAACGCCTATCCGCTGGAAGATTTCGATGGCGAAATGAAAACCACGGACTGGTCCCAGCTACCCACGTTCCCGGCACCGAAAAGCGACGGGGAAACCAAATGGGTAGAGCCGGAAAAATTCTTTGACCAGCTACACGCCGTACTGGACCAGGTACCGCCGCTGCCAGGCGAGGAAGCCATTTACGCCAATGTCCGCGCCCTGCTTGCCGCCGCAGAGCGCGACCCGGCCATCAAACAAGCCATTGTTGAAGTGGCCAAAGAGACCGAGAAGAGCGTGATTGCCGACTTTTTCAAATGGGAAAACAACGGCAAGGCTGCCGGCAATGGCTGGAACCGTTCCGTCAACAATGCAGAGTGGGGCGTGGATTACACCATGCGTACCGGCACCGCCCGCTCCAACATGTTTGATAACCGCCCCAATGAAACCCAGTATTTCTACACAGACAACGACGGCAATGACCAACAGCTTAGCGGGGATAACCTCTACAGTATTACTTTTGCCAAGGGAGAAACCCCGCCGGTGAAAGGCTTCTGGTCGCTGACCCTGTACAACGATAAACACTTGTTTTATCCCAATGATCTTGAGCGTTACTCTCTGGGTACCAAGAACAAGGACCTGAAACGTAACGATGACGGCTCCCTTACCTTGTACGCCGGGCACAACAAGCCATCAGAGGACAAGCTAAGTAACTGGCTGCCAGCACCGAAAGGCACCTTCTCTCTCTACATCCGGGCCTATTGGGGCAAACAAGCCATTCTCGATGGCACCTGGAAACCTCCGGTCATCAAGAAGGTCAGCCCGTAAGCTATCCGAAAGGGGCGCACTCAGCGCCCCTTTTTCAGCTCCATCACCAAACGTCGCGCGGGACCCATTCTTGCAGCACGGCTTGCTTTCAAGCTATTGCGGGCGCACTTTCACCCGCTACCGGGTTGCATTCCCTCCCCGCCGTCCCGATAGTCTGTAGCACCCTATGCACTGACTGATCTGGAGCCCCCATGTCCCGTCATTTTGAAAAAGCGGAAGGCCTGTTCGAACACCCGGATGAGGTCACCCATGAGTACCTGTTCAACCAGACCATGTTGCGGATCAAGGATCCGAAACCAAGCCTGGACTTCTACACCCGGGTGCTGGGCATGCGCCTGGTGCGCAAGCTGGATTTTCCCGAGATGCAATTCAGCCTTTATTTTCTCGGCTATCTGAGCGAAGAAGAAGCCGGTGAAGTACCTGGCAACGATGCCAAACGTCTGACCTTTACTTTCGGCCGCGAGGCCATGCTGGAACTGACCCACAACTGGGGCACTGAAGATGACCCCGCCTTTTCCTACCACGATGGCAACGCCGAACCCCAGGGCTTTGGCCATATCGGCATTACCGTTCCCGACGTTTACGCAGCAGCGGAGCGCTTCGAAAAAATGGGCGTGACGTTCGTCAAAAAACCGGATGACGGAAAAATGAAAGGCCTTGCTTTTATCAAGGACCCGGACGGTTACTGGATTGAAATACTGCAAGCTGACATGATGGAAAAGCAGGCGTAATCCGGGCAACAACATTTCACTTTTTTTACAGTAAAAAAGTTTTTTTGCCTCGCTCCGCGCTTGCCCCTAAGGTGGGATTTTGGCTTAACTCGCAAATCTCACCGAGGGGACAATCCGTGGCCACCACTTCCTTACTGACCGCACAACAACGCAAGACCTGCCAAACCCAAAGCAATCAGCCCGCCCCCAACGGCCCCCGTGCCAAAGCCTTACTGGCCCTGGACAAGGGCAGCACCCAGCAACAGGCCGCCGATGAATCCGGCCTGTCTATTGGCCAGGTGCGCTATTGCCTGCGCCGCTTTCGCACCGTTGCGCTGCAGCTGTTCGACCCGGTCACACCATCGGCAAGTAAACCAGTTGCCAAAACTGTTACCCCCGGCAAAGACGACGCGGCCGACAGCAAGCCGGCCAAAGACACCAGCAAACCCAAAAAAGACAAGGGCAGCAAGAAAGGCAAGGGCAAGGCACTGAAGCCAATCAAGCCCAAGTCGGACAAGGGCGATAAAAAGTCCAAGAAGAAAGACAAAAAGTCAGATAAAAAAGACAAGAAAGCATCAGGAAAAAAAGGCAAAAAGAAAAACAAGAAGAAGTGAGCTAGCGCCGCCAAGGGTCTCTCTGCGTCTTTTTATCCCACGATTGGGAAAAAGTGTGGGCGAGTAGCCAGATTTTTTTTGCCACACAAGCCTCTGGCCCTGGCGTCAGCCGCCCGTGCTACACTGCCGTTTTTGATAATCGGCCAGACGGGGGGATGCCTTGCTGACGCGTTTACCACCCTGGGTGGAAGTCGGGGCCTTTCTGCTGGCCTTTCTCGCCGGCAGCGTCAATGCGGTGGGGCTGCTGGGGTTCAGCCATCAATCGGTATCACACCTTACCGGCACCTCCTCGCTACTGGGCCTGGCATTGGCGGATGTTGATCTGTCCGTGGCCCGGCACCTGCTGCTCACCCTGCTGAGCTTTCTCGCCGGTGCCGCCCTTAGCGGCATACTCATCACCAGCACTGCCCTGAAACTGGGCCGCCATTACGGTTTCTCATTGCTGATCGAAGCGGCTTTGCTGGTCATGGCCATGCTGTCTCTACAACAGGGCAGTGATCTGGGCATCTATCTGGCTTCCATGGCCTGCGGGCTGCAGAACGCCATGGTGACCACCTACAGTGGCTCCATCATCCGCACCACCCACCTGTCCGGGATTTTCACCGACCTGGGCATCATGCTGGGCAACCGCCTGCGCGGCATCCCCCTCAATGGCCGCCGGCTGCTGCTGTTCGTATTGCTGATTGGCGGCTTCATCTGTGGCGGCGTGGTCGGCACCTGGCTGTTCCGGTTGCTGCATTTCACCGCGCTGATGGCCCCGGCCACCCTGGCTGTCTCCCTGGCCGGCGTGTATTGGGCGTACAGCCGGCGATATCGTTAAGTCACCCGATCTTTTTGCCTGGCTGGCGAGCCAACGCATCACCGCTGCCAGGCATAATCCATCTGCCGGGCCGTCTTGTCCGCCAATTCCCGGCCATGCAGTCTTTCCACCAGATGCAGGCTCATATCGATACCGGCGGAAATACCCGCCGACGTGAGACGGTTACCATCCTCTACCCAGCGGATTTTTTCCTGCACATCCAGCGCCGGGAAACCATGGCGCAGGTCAGCGATATCTTCCCAGTGGGTGGTTACCCGCTGATCGGTGAGCAGCCCGGCCTCTGCCAGTAGAAAGGCACCCGTACAGACCGACGTTACCCAGCGGGCGCCGTGGCCGGCCTCGCGCAGGGCTGTCAGTAACACGGAATTTTCCATGACAGCGGTATGTACCCCTCCACTGACCAGTAATACATCCAGCGGCGGATGATCGGCGAAGGTGAAGTGACTTTTCACCGGGAAGCCACCTCTCGCCATCACCTCAGGATTTTCACTGATCAAAGACACCTGCCAGGGCGGGCTATCACAGAGCCGGGCGGCGGTAGAGAACACTTCAAAAGGACCGGCAAAATCCAGTACTTCGGCATCATCGTAGATCACAATCCCGATTTGCAGCATGGTCATTCCTGAATGATTTATTTGGGTGGCAGGGTACGCAAAAAAGCAAAGCAGTGAGTCAGCCAGCGTTGTAGCGCAGCGTCCTCGGCTACCGTATCCGCGTCAATCATCAGCATGCCCTAACAGGCTGTTGAAAAGCCCTTTGCATGCTCAGTCTTTCAGGCTGGTTCGCAATCTAGGCGCAATGTTGACGGTGTGTGTCCACCCATCGAGACATTGCAACAACGAGTGCGGGCCAGCCTGGAAGACCCGGAGGGCGCGGCCTGAAGGGCCCATCTGCTGCGCTTTGTCGCTAGGAAAGGGAGCCACCCTGTCCGTCGCGACAAAACACAACAGCTGCCCCCTTCAGGCCACGCTGAGTACGTAAAGGGCTTTTCAACAGCCTGTTAATGGGCCGGCCGGTGAAATCCATCTCGCCGGCGCCAGGCTCAGCGGACAACCGTTCATGGGACTGCGGCCCGACCCGGGCCATCAGGCGGTCACCCAGAATGCCGCAACACATGTTGCCGGCGATCATGAAACAGAGGCCACCGAACATGCGCTTTTCATCGGGCAGGGCACCACTGACAGTGCGCAGGCCTTCGCGCACCCGCAACGCCAGATCAGTATCAAAGGCCATCAGAACACGGCGCGCAACGCATTCACGGTTAACCCAATCAGGGCCAGTGACGACAGGGCAAACAACACAAAGCGCAGCTCAATCTTGTTGATCAGCGCCTGCAGGAGCGAATGCACCACGCGGATACCCACATAGGCCCAGGCCAACTTCAGGTTGATGCCATCACCCTGGCCAAGCAGTGCCAGCGACAGGGCCACGGCATAAAACGCCGTGGGCTGTTCCATCAGGTGATTGTAGTTATCCGCCTTCCAGCGCACACGAGCGGGCAGGGTGCTCATCTGTTCACCGCGTGGGGCATTCGGGTCCGGCTTCATGTTGGCCGCTTTCATGGCCGGCAGGCGGGTGATGTACATCCATAGCCACATGACCATGGACCAGGCGACCAGGACCACCACCGGTGTAATTATCGGGCTGGTTAACGGCATTGTGTTCTCCCTTTTTCGTTATTGTCTATACAGCCCGCCGCTACCACAGCAACGCAGCCACCATTGCCATGTTCAGCAGCACCGTGCACCAGAAAATGCCGGTAAACGGTTGCTTGCGGGTTTTATGGCGAAACAGGGGGCGGGCCAACATGCCCCCAGGCCAGCCTCCTGCCAGCGATAACAGATGCAGGCTTTGCTCGGGAATGCGCGACCGGGCATGCACCGCCGCACGCTTATCCCAGGCATACAACCCCAGCGTGAACACCGAGAGCCCGGCATACACTGCCGCCAGCCAGGGCAACAGGGGATCGTGGCGAGCATAAAGCCCCAGCAGCAATGCAAATCCGGCAACGCCAATCAGCGCTGTAGCGATGCCTGATGTTCCGCCGGCAGTGCGGCGACGACGCGCTCTCCGGCCCTTTCTCCTAGCGGCCATGCCACGCCCACAGCGCGGCCAGTAACGCCACCGGTGCGGTTTCCGCCCGCAATACCCGGTTACCCAGGGCAAAGGCGACAAAACCGTTTTCCTCTGCCGCGCGCAATTCGTCATCGGAAAAACCGCCTTCCGGGCCGGTGAGCAGGGCCAGTTCCGCTACGCCTTTCAGGGCAGCGGGGGAGAACGGATTTTTCCCCGGGTGGGCAATCAGTCGCAAGCCTGGCAGATCCCCGCTCAACCAATCCTTGAGCGACCTCACACCGGTGATCTGCGGCACCCGGTTCAGGCCGCACTGCTCACAGGCGCTGATCGCCACCTGCTGCCAATGCCCCAGCTTTTTATCCTGCCGCTCGCCCTTAAGGCGCACTTCACAGCGTTCGGTATCCAGAATCACCAGGGAACGGGCGCCCAGCTCGGTGGCTTTCTGGATCGCATAATCCATACGCTCACCCTTGATCATCGGCAGCGCCACCGTCACCGCCAGCGGGGCGGTGCGGTCTTCATCGGCAAAGCGCTGCGGCTCAATGGTGACCGCTTTTTTGTTGATGGCCGTTATGCGCGCCAGCCATTCCCCCCCGCGGCCGTTAAAAACCACCAGTTCCTCGCCCACCGCCATACGCAACACCTTGCCAATGTGGTGGCTGGCGCTGGCGCCCAACGCTACGGCCTGTCCGGAGTGAAAATCCTGATCATCAAAAAAACGGCGCGGCATGGAATCTCCATCACGAATAGCTGCCAGCGGGAAAAA
>NZ_LWFX01001416.1:0-1181 GCF_001635175.1 Alcanivorax sp. HI0083
GGGTGAAGGTGCTCAGGTCAGAGAAGGACTGAAGGGCATCAATATCGAAAAGAGACTGCTGTAAAGACACAAAAAATCCGGCTTCCCGCGAGTGGAAACCGGATTTTCGGAAAGCCCCGCTCTGCCTGCAATGCTTAAGTGAACGGCATTACGCACTAGGCGGGGTTTTCTCGGAGCGTGTTACGAGGGGATGATTTACATCATGCCGCCCATACCGCCCATTCCACCCATGCCGCCCATGTCCGGAGCGCCGCCACCGGCATTTTCTTCCGGCTTATCCGCCACCATGGCTTCGGTGGTGATCATCAGGCCGGCGATGGAAGCCGCTGCCTGCAGCGCGGAACGGGTTACCTTGGCAGGATCCAGGATACCCATTTCCAGCATGTCACCGTATTCACCGGTGGCCGCGTTGTAGCCGTAGTTGCCTTTGCCATTACGCACTTCCTGCACAATCACAGACGCTTCAGCGCCGGCGTTGTAGGCGATCTGACGCAGGGGCATTTCCAGCGCACGGAAGGTCAGGGCAATACCGGCGTTCTGCTCGTCGTTGTCACCCTTGATGGTGCCAACGTTGGCCAGCGCGCGTACCAGCGCCACACCACCGCCAGGAACCACACCTTCTTCTACCGCAGCGCGGGTCGCATGCAGGGCATCGTCCACACGGGCTTTCTTCTCTTTCATTTCAATCTCGGTGGCCGCACCGATCTTGATTACCGCAACACCGCCGGCCAGCTTGGCCACGCGCTCTTGCAGTTTTTCCTTGTCGTAGTCAGAAGAAGAGTTCTCGATTTCCTTGCGGATCTGTTCCACACGGCCATCGATATCTGCCTGCTGGCCAGCGCCATCAACAATGGTGGTATTTTCCTTGTCGATGTTCACTTTCTTGGCAGTACCCAGATCTTCCAGGGACGCATTCTCCAGGCTCAGGCCCACTTCTTCGCTGATCACGGTACCGCCGGTGAGGATGGCGATGTCCTGCAGCATGGCCTTGCGACGGTCACCGAAGCCCGGCGCTTTCACGGCGGCGCACTTGATGATGCCGCGCATGTTGTTCACAACCAGGGTCGCCAGCGCTTCGCCTTCGATATCTTCGGCGATGATCAGCAGCGGCTTGCCTGCCTTGGCCACATTTTCCAGGGCCGGCAGCAGTTCGCGGATGTTGGAGATCTTCTTGTCTACCA
>NZ_LWFX01001417.1:0-937 GCF_001635175.1 Alcanivorax sp. HI0083
AACCTGGTCGGCGAACACATTGGGAGTACTCACTTCCACGGTGGCNGGCAGGTTGATGATCACCCGCTGGCCCTGATCCGGACGCCACACGTTGTTCACCGCATCGATGACTTCGATGGCGAAATCGGTTTCGGTGGCACTGAAGGTTTCCGGAGAATACTGGAAGCTCCAGTGGGTTTCCGGCTGTTTGGCCGCGCAATCGCGCACCCATTCAGCGGCACGCACGGCAATGGCCTTGCAACCGGCCTTGTCCACGTTGAACACCTGCTCACGGAACGTGGGCGAGGTGGCGTTGTAGATATGCACGATGGCGTTCTTTGCCCCTTTCAGGGACTCGAAGGTCCGCGCAATCAATTCCTCGCGGGCCTGGGTAAGCACCTGGATATGCACATCGTCGGGCACCAGATCTTCCTCGATCAGTGCCCGGCAGAAATCAAAATCAATCTGGCTGGCGGAGGGAAAGCCCACCTCGATTTCCTTGAAGCCCAGCTCCACCAACATCTGGAAGAACTGGCGTTTCTGGGCCACGGACATGGGTTTGATCAGCGCCTGATTGCCATCGCGCAGGTCTACCGCCGCCCACAGCGGGGCTTTCTCGATACGCTGGTTGGGCCAGCGACGGTCGGGCTTGTCGATAACAGGAAATGGCTGGTACTTGGTGTGATCAAAGCTCATGTCGAATCCTCAAAGTAAAAAGGGGCAGAAGCTGCCCCCCAGGCTGAATTACTAACCGACGCTCCCAGGGTTACTGCTTGGCGGCTAACAACTCCATGTGTGATCTCGGGTCTCGATCAAGGCGCCGATAGGCACCGGTAGCGGTCAAGAGAGGCATCCGGCTTGTGGCTGTCTGCGTCATCGCCCTACGAGAGATACTTTACGGCGCAGGACGCGCAATGTGCTTGCTTTCTTCACCCATTTTCGGCCTTATGAGCAAGAT
>NZ_LWFX01001418.1:0-870 GCF_001635175.1 Alcanivorax sp. HI0083
TATTTGATTGAGGGTGGGGAGAATGGTTCTAATACCTCTACTCCAGGTGGGGTCGATGTTGTTAAATGGTTGTTAGGTATTCTGGACAAGATTTCTGACACAGGAATAGTCAAATATATTGGAGGAGTGCTTGGGGAGGTTCTGGATGCTATAGGCCTTTATTCTGATATTAATAATTGCGGCTTCGCGTTTGCAATTGCAAAATATTTTGCGGGAATATTCATTACAATTGGAGCGGCTTTTCTTTTGCTGCCATTTTTGGCGCTCATGTTGACTCTCTCTCTAGCGATTTGGATGTCATTTTTTGTCGCCGGTGTCTTGTCCTCATTCTTCTCTTCCCAATGGAGCTGTAAGGAATAGCAATGAGAAAGCTTGGTTTTATAAGCAGGATTGCGACAATAATTTTTTTATGGATTATTGCTTCCGGTGCTTTAATAAGGCATGACTTTTCCATTGCGGTTTTGTCAATGTTCCTGGGATGCTGGTTGATCGCTATGCCGGATCATTATAAGAAGGGTAGGAAAAAAATGGCATGGGTCGTGTTTGGGGTGGGACTTTTTGCGTTGGTCTTGTTGATGCAGTGGAGGGGGATGGCTGGCCCGTAAAAATATTGGTTTGAATGGTTTTAGGTGTTGCGGGTAAGGGTTGGCCCGCGAGCTTTTAGGGTTTTATGGAGGATGTCAGTCCTTGGCGATAGAAGTTTATGCATAAATATTGGTTTGCAACATTGCCAAGCAGGCAAGGCAGGTGCGCAAAGCCAAAGATTGAAGTCGGAAGTTTTGCAGTATTGTGCGTCAGCGTCAGTCCAGTAATGCCCGAAGATTAGCAATGCTGGCCTCTGCCACCGCATCTTCCTTGGCTTCATCCTTC
>NZ_LWFX01001419.1:0-3035 GCF_001635175.1 Alcanivorax sp. HI0083
ATGTGGTACTCAGCCTGACCACGCAGCGGGGCAATGATGGCCTGGTGCGGGTCAATGCCCAGGTCACCAATGCGGCGACCCATCAGGCAGCGGCGCGGGTGCGGGTTGGCTTTACCTTGCCGTCCGGGTGGAGTCCGGTGTCACTGCCTGAGAACTGTGCCGGGGGCGGCCTGGTGCAATGCGGGCTTGGCGATATGTCGCCGGGTGAAGTGGCGTCCCAGCAACTGATTCTGGACGGTCAGGGCGATGATAGCCTGGCAGTGCAGGTGTGGACCGATAACGGGGATTACCCGGCGGACGATAGCTCGGCAAGCACCCGGCCGGCCCAAGCGCGCAGCAGTGCGTCCAGTGGCGGTAATGCCAGTGGCGGGAGCGATGGCGGCGGTGGCGGGGGCAGTTTGTCCTGGTGGCTGCTGGCGCTATTATCCGTGGTGTCCGTTCGGCGGCTCCACCAGTGACAGGTGGCGCTGACGTTCCGGCGCCAGCGCGCCCTGATTGCCCTTCCAGGGCAGGGCGTCAATCCCCTTGGGGATGGCATCCAGCTGGAAGGGCGCCTTGATAATTTCGAAGTAGGGCGAGTGGTCGAAGTCCGCAGCAGTAATGGCTCGGGGTTGCAGCCGGAGCAAGCGGGCGGCGGGCTCGCTTTCCTTCACCAGCGGCATGACCGGGAATTGCACAAAGCTGAAGGCATCGGCGACGACGGTGCCACTGAGTGCCTTGATCAATTCACCGGCCCAGCGGCGGAACAGGCTGGTGCGCCAGCGCAGGGGCAGCCAGCGCCAGGGTAGCAGGGTCATCATGGCCAGTGCGCCCCAGGACTGGGCACCCCCGGCGCCAATGCGGCTGATGGCGTAGCGGAGTACATCCTGGGCTTCATTGTCACTCAGGCCCTGTGCCCGGCAGACGCGAATCTGACGACCTTCCAGTGCGGACAGCGGCTCCACGATCAACCCCCGTTCCAGGCGGGCATCAATCACCAGTTGGGTATCCGGTTCGCAGGGGGTGTAATCCGCCAACAGGGCGCGCAGGGCCGGGTCGGCTACGTCGTGCAGCCGGCCAATGTAGAGTACCGCCCGCGCGTAGCGGCTATCGCCGATCACCTTGAAGGTGCGGTCCACGCTGCTGTGCCCGGCCACCAACAGCACGTCACAGGATTTCAGCACCGTGCGCAGGCTTTCCAAGTCCGCGCTGGGCTGGCCGCTGAACTGCTCATCGCGCTGCAAACGGCGGCAAATCCATTGATAGAAGGCCAGCTGTCGGTTCATCTGTGAGGCTCCGGTATCCATAACGAGGCGCATATGAGGTTCTGGAGCTTACAGCAGGGCCAGAGCCTGGTCGATGACCGAATTGGCAGTGTAGAAGTGTGGCGAAAAGCGTACACCACCGCCGCGTTCCGCGCATACCACGCCGCCCTTTTTCAGGCGCTGGAAGGTGTCGCCCGGGGCTTCTTCGGACAGGCGGAAGGTGACGATTCCAGCCCGTCGCTGAGGGGCCGCAGCGCTGAGCAGTGTGGCGTTTTTGTCTTGCAGCCCTTCGATCAGCCATTGCACCCGCTGTTGCAAGGCATCAGCCACCGCGTCCATGCCGGTATCCTGCAGCAGTGACAGGGAGGCATTCAGGGCATGGGCACCGAGCATGTTTGGGCTCCCGCATTCGAAGCGTTTGGCGGTAGTGGCGGGCTGCCAGTCCTTGCGGGTGTAATTGCCCGGATCGGCCACCATATGCCAACCATGCTGACGCAGAATCAATTGATCCTGCACCGCGCGGCGGCAATAGAACAGGGCGAGCCCTTCCGGGCCGAGCATCCATTTGTGGCCGTCGGCCACCACAAAATCAGCGTTTACCTGCTCTGCTGAGAACGGCAGTGTGCCGAGAATCTGGATGGCGTCCACACAGAAGAGTATGCCCTGGGCACGGCAGGCGGCGCCGATGGGAGCCATATCCATCAACAGGCCGGTGCCGTACTGGACGGCGGAAAGAGACACCAGGCGGGTGCGCGGACCCATGGAGTCAATGACATTCTGCTCCGGGTTGTCCCCCTCCAGATTGACCTCGATCACTTCCACCCCCTGGTTTGCCAGGGCCTGCCAGGGGATGCGGTTGGACGGGAATTCCTGATCACTGATGATAACCTGATCGCCAGCCTGCCATTCCAGGCCCTGGGCAATGACGGACAGGCCTTCGGAAGTGTTCTTGAGCAAGGCGATCTCTTCGCTGCTAACGCCTCCCACCAGCCAGGCCAAACGCTCGCGTAGCTGCTGCTCGACTTTCAACCAGTGTGGATAATCCCGTGCGCCGATGAATACATTCTGGCGAGCAAATTCGGTTACCGCGTCCTGGGTACGTTGTGGCCAGGGGGCGACGGCTGCATGGTTGAGGTAAAGCAGGCCGTCCTGCTGGGCAAATTCGGTGGCGATATCCGGGGGGCTCCCGTCAGAGTTGGCCATGTTGTGTTGCCTCCGTGCGCTGGGTTGAGCTGATGCGTGGCGGAAAACCATGACGCTATGCTAACCGGCGCCAGGTTTCCATGGCGAGACGCTACCGAAATGCCGCGGGTTGCTATCTGATATGCGTATAAAAAGGGAATGCGTTAGAATTGCGACTGTCCAGTCGGCTTTAGGCCCGCATACCCGGGCGAAAGGAGAAATAGATGGGTGATCTGGAAAAAGCCACGCGTAAAGCTCAGGAATTTCGTCAGCGAGAACGTGAGATTCTCGATGCCGCTCTGGCCCTTTTTCTGGAAGAAGGCGAAGACCGGGTGACCGTGGAAATGATTGCGGACCGGGTGGGTATTGGCAAAGGCACTATCTACAAGCATTTCGAAACCAAGAACGAAATCTACCTGCTGCTGATGCTGCGCTATGAGGAAGACCTGGCCGGCGTGTTCCAGCAAATTTCCGATGCGGACAACAAGGAACGCCTGGCGCGGGAATATTTCCGTTTCCGGATTTCCGATCCCAAGCGTTACCAGCTGTTTGATCGGCTGGAAAACAAGGTGATCAAGGATCATGCCCTGCCTGAGCTGGTGGCCAAGC
>NZ_LWFX01001420.1:0-1233 GCF_001635175.1 Alcanivorax sp. HI0083
GGGTTTGGCGCCAAGGTGGAAAAGCTTATGCTTTTGGCTCTCCAGGTTCGACTGGATATCGCGCAGGCTCTGACGGCCGGAAAGCTGAGACATGGCCATGCCAATGAATTGATCCCAGCGCGTGGCGGATCTCAGTTTTTGCCCGTGATGATGCTCTTTGGCCAGCCTCTCAAAATCATGTCTCGAAACCGGTTTGAGCAGTTGGTGAAAGGCGGTGTTATGATGTGACAAAGCCTGAACCTCCCTGATCACAATGTTTTCCTCGCAGAATCATTGTAACCAGTTCGGTTCAGGCTTTTTCATTTGTCCCTCAACTGTGGGACAGCAGTGGGCGCAATGCCGGCTTTTTTGTGGCGAGTCGTTGGCTGGAAGTGTTATTCGATATTCTGGATCTGCTCCCGCATCTGCTCAATCAACACCTTTAATTCCACCGCTGCCGCTGTGGTTTCGCTGTCGACGGATTTGCTGCCCAGGGTGTTGGCTTCGCGGTTGAGTTCCTGCATGAGGAAGTCCAGGCGCCGGCCGATGTGGCCGCCCTTTTTGAGGATACGGCGCACTTCGGTGACGTGGGTAAGCAGGCGGTCCAGTTCTTCGTCCACGTCCATTTTTTGCGCCAGCAGGACCAGTTCCTGTTCCAGGCGATCCGGGTCCGGGGAGTCGATCACGTCCTGGATGCGGCTGCGCAGGCGTTCGCGTTGGGCTTCCTTGATGCGTGGCACGGCGGTTTTGACGATTTCCACTTGGGTAATAATGCCGTCCAGGCGTTCTTCGATCAGTTTGCCCAGTTGTTCCCCTTCACGGCTGCGAGTGTCGATCAGGGCCTGCAGGGCTTCATCCAGCAGGGTGAGGGATTCGCGTTGCAGCAGGTCCACATCCAGTTCCCGGGTGCTGAGCACGCCGGGATGGCGGAGGATTTCCATGGGGTTGACCTGGCCGGGGTGCTGCACCAGGTCGCCTACCCGGCGGGAGATCTCGGACAGCTGTTTGACCAGGGGCTCGTTCAGTTCCAGGTCGGCGTCGCTGGCGTCCTGCTGGTAGCGCAGGGTGACTTCCACCTTGCCCCGGGCGAGGGCCTTGCGGCAGCGTTCGCGCACGGCGTTTTCCAGTGAGCGCAGGGCGTCGGGCAGACGTGGGCTGATTTCCAGGTAACGGTGGTTCACGGCCTTGATTTCCCAGACCAGGCCGTAGCCTTCAAGCGGGCGGTCGGCGCGGGCAAAAGCGGTCATGCTGCAA
>NZ_LWFX01001421.1:0-2168 GCF_001635175.1 Alcanivorax sp. HI0083
CTGTACGCATCAGCCGCGGCTCTCGTCACCCTGCAGCGCCAGCCCACTATTATGCCGCGCCGCAAGCGGCAGCAGCGGCGCCTGCACCAGCAGCAGCTCCAGCACCTGCCGCCGACGCACCGGCTGCAGCGGACAACACCCCCAGCGGCCATCTGGTACGCTCCCCCATGGTCGGCACCTTCTATCGCTCCCCGTCGCCGGGTGCGGCGTCCTTTGCCGAAGTGGGCCAAAAAGTCCAGGCCGGCGATGTGCTGTGCATCGTGGAAGCCATGAAGATGATGAACCAGATCGAGGCCGACAAGTCCGGCACGCTGGATGCCATTCTGGTAGAAGACGGCGAGCCGGTTGAATTCGACCAGCCTCTGTTCTCCATCGTTTAACGGAGGCCTCCCATGCTGGAAAAGGTAGTCATTGCCAACCGCGGCGAGATTGCTCTGCGTATTCTTCGCGCTTGTAAAGAACTGGGCATTCGCACCGTAGCGGTTTACTCCAAACCGGACCGGGACCTGATGCACGTGCGTCTGGCCGACGAGGCGGTGTGTATTGGCCCCGCGTCGTCCACCGATTCATACCTCAATATTCCTGCCCTGATCAGCGCAGCGGAAGTCACCGATGCCGATGGCATTCACCCCGGTTATGGTTTCCTGGCGGAAAATGCGGATTTTGCCGAAAGTGTGGAGCGCTCCGGCTTCACCTTTATCGGCCCCAAAGCAGACACCATCCGCCTGATGGGCAACAAGGTTGCGGCCATCGAGGCCATGAAAGAAGCCGGCGTCCCCACCGTACCCGGGTCTGACGGCCCCATCGGTGACGATGACGATGCCTCACTGGCGATGGCCAAACAGATTGGTTATCCGGTGATAATCAAAGCCGCCGCCGGCGGTGGTGGCCGTGGCATGCGCGTAGTCGATGAAGCCAAACATCTGCTCAACGCCATCACCCTGACCCGCTCCGAAGCCAAGAATGCTTTCGGCGATGCCACCGTCTACATGGAAAAATTCCTGCAGAAACCGCGGCATGTGGAAGTGCAGGTGCTGGCTGACGGGGCTGGCCATGCCATTCATCTGGGTGACCGCGATTGCTCACTGCAACGCCGCCATCAGAAAGTGGTGGAAGAAGCCCCGGCCCCCGACATCCCGCAGCACCTGAAAGACGAAGTGGCCCAGCGCTGCGTGGATGCCTGCAAAACCATCAACTACCGGGGCGCCGGCACGTTCGAATTCCTCTATGAAGACGAGCGCTTCTACTTCATCGAGATGAACACCCGGGTTCAGGTAGAGCATCCGGTGACCGAAATGGTCACCGGGGTGGATATCGTCAAGGAGCAGCTGCGCATTGCCGGCGGTGAAGGGCTGGCGCTGCAGCAAGCCGACGTGCAGTTCCAGGGCCATGCCATCGAAGTACGCGTGAACGCGGAAGATCCAGTCCGCTTCACTCCTTGCCCGGGGAAAATATCCTACTTCCATGCGCCTGGCGGCAACGGCGTGCGGGTGGACTCCCATATCTACAGTGGCTACACCGTCCCCCCCTATTACGATTCCCTGATCGGCAAGCTGATCACCTGGGGGGAAAGCCGCGACATCGCCTTTGCGCGCATGAAAAACGCACTGGACGAAATCGTGGTAGAAGGCATCAAGACCAATATCGCTCTGCACCGCGACAAAATCTTCAAGGACAAGGCGTTCATTGAAGGCGGAGTGGATATTCACCACCTGGAGAAAAAGCTGGGCGATCAATAAGCGCCTGCTCTTTCCTCTGCGCCACAACAAAGGCCGCGCCCGCTAACCCGGCGCGGCCTTTGTTTTTCTGGCCCGGCAACGGCAAAAATCACCGCACCAGCGAACCGGCCGGCGTAACGACAGGCAGCGCAGGGCAGCAGAATCCGCTAGACTGCGGCCACTTTCCACCCGTACATCACAACGCCTTGCAGGAGTGTCCATGGCCTGGCTTCAGCTCCACCTTGCCACCACCGAACAACACGCCGATGCCTTTCAGGCTGCCCTGGAAAACCTCGGCGCCGTGGCCGTGACCCTCACCGACGGCGCCGACCAGCCCGTATTCGAACCGCCGCCGGGCACCCGCCCGTTGTGGCAAAACACCGTGGTCAGTGCGCTGTTTGAAAAGGACCAGACTCCCGAGCTGATACTTGCCGCTCTCACAGCCCAGGG
>NZ_LWFX01001422.1:0-2925 GCF_001635175.1 Alcanivorax sp. HI0083
CTCTGGGCCATGTTCGATTACGCTTTCGGCGACAAGCTCACCCTGCCGCAGATTGATCGCATCCGCTGGAACCTGTTCCCGGAAATCCGCATCAACGCGCCCCAGCAGGGGTTGTTTGATGAGGGCGATGAGGCTGATGAAGAAAGCGAGCAGGGTAGCGGGCAGGGGCAGGGCAGTCATACCGGCAGCCGGGCCGCGGCAGAGAGCCAACCCGACTACAACGCCATCCCGGATATCGTCCGCGTCATGGATCTGCAGCAGGAACAACTGGCCCGCAGCATGGGCGAGGGTCACCGGGTCATTCATGGGGTAGCCGGGTCCGGCAAGACGCTGATCCTCGGCTACCGCTGCCTGCACCTGGCCCAGGCTGTGACCAAACCGATTCTGGTGCTGTGCTTCAACATCACACTGGCTGCACGGCTGCGCAGCTTCATTGCCGAAAAAGGCATCGAAGAAAAAGTGCAGGTGCACCACTTCCATAAATGGTGTGGCCGGCAACTGCAAACCTATAACGTGGATCTGATCCCCGCCACGCCCGAGCTGAAACCCTGGGAGCGGCAGGTGGAGACGGTCGTGCAGGCCGTGGACAAGGAACAGATCCCCCGCGCCCAATACAGCGCGGTGATGATCGACGAAGGCCACGACTTCGAGCAGGACTGGCTGGCCCTTGTCGTGCAAATGATCGACCCGGACACCAACTCGTTGTTGCTGCTCTACGACGATGCCCAGTCCATCTACAAGAAGCGCAGCCTCAAGTTTCCCCTGTCCAGCGCCGGCATCCAGGCCCGTGGCCGTACCACTATCCTGAAACTGAATTACCGCAACACCCGCGAAATCCTCAGCTACGCCTACGATTTCGCCAAGGACTTCCTGCAAGCCCAGGACGCCGACGACGACCACATCCCCCTGATCGCCCCGGAAATGGCCGGCGCCAGCGGCCCGCTACCGGCATTCCGCAAGTTCGACACCTTCAACGACGAAGCCCACTACATCGCCCGCTGCATCCGCAAATGGCACCAGAACGGCCAACCGCTCAATAACATTGCGGTGATCTACGGCTACAACTGGCAGGCCGACACACTGCAACGGGCGCTCAAGCGGGAAGGCATTCCCCACGCCTGGTTGAAAGACAACGCCAGCAAGAAAGCCTACGACGCCAATGCAGAACGCATCGCGCTACTCACCCGACAAAGCAGCAAGGGGCTGGAGTTCGATACCGTGGTGCTGGCGGGGCTGGGGGGATTGAAGGATGACGAGGAGAATCTGGAGAGTGAGGTAAGGCTGTTGTATGTGGGAATGACGCGGGCGCGGCAGCAGTTGTTGCTGACGGGAAGTGGGGGGAATTGGTTTGTGGGGCGGTTTGGTGGTTAGTGGATTATATGCACGATGCAAGACCTGACAGCAATTTATGGTAGGTGTCTGCCATTGCTTATTACTAATTTTAACTTGGTTTTAAATGTGGGTATGACAGAAAAAAATAATGCTTTGTATTTCAGTAAGGTTTCTCCTAAAACCAAGAATATTCTTCGAGGGGTTATGGGGGTTGATGATCAAAGGCATGTCAGAAAAGCCTTGTCCAGAATTAAGAAGAAATGCGGAGTTTCTGAGTATAAGAAGTCAATCAAGATAATTAGATCAGATGGGCTATATAGAGAAAATGGTATAGCGCGTGATTTTCCATTAGTTCTTCCAAGACCCATATCAGAATTGAGTGAGTTTTCAGAGAGAGAAATAATTTTTTCTATCAATGAAAACTCAGAGAAGATTGCTAATTTGCTTGATTTTTATTCGGAAATACTAACTCACATTGAGTCGGGCGAATATGCAGAATCCTTGGCAAAGATAAGGGGAGTTGTTGAGTGCGGTGGGGTTTCATTTATCTTAGTTAGGTATCTTTACTATATTAGATTGAGGGTTGATGAGAATCCCTACTATTCGCTTCAATTGGCAGATGTAAATGATCTTTTTCATAGAATTAACATCGACAATCTTGGCTTTCTTGTGGGGGCGATCAGAGAGCTGAGCAATGTACAGGCGGATTATTTCAATATACGCAGAAGGATCGCTGATTTTGAATCTGATACACCAGTTAGTGTCGTTGCTAAAAATCTATTAGATTTTGTTGTTTATGATGAGTCTGAGTATTTGCGCACACTGAATGCCTATTATTCGATTTCCCTATTGGATGCATTTCTATACATGTCAGTGGCAAGACGCTTAGGGGTTCCCGGTGTCTCGGAATGTGGTTTTGATGATTCTGTTTTACATGATGCTTTCTCCAGATTGTCAGATATAAAGATAAATACTTCGATATATGTTGCTGAGGATAATGAAGCAGGAGTGGGGATAAGCTTTTTTAGGGAGACTTTTTTAAGGTTGGAGCAATGGGATTGTTATAACTATAAAATGATACATGGTGCGCTTTTTAATGAGTATGAAGCCAAAGCGCAGCTTATGATTCCTGGTATTAGGACTCTTGTCGAGGAATATTTTTCAAGCCTGACAACTTTAGACGAACTCTCCTTTGAAACTAAAAGTGTTATCAGCTTGGAAAGCTATGATAGAAATGCTTGTAGCTATTTAGAGAATTCGAGTGGGTTAATCTATTTGTTGGATAAGTATGGTGGTGATATTGAGGGGCATGAGAATGAATTTGTCGCTTTGATGTCAGCAACACGAGATATCGGAGTTGTGTGTCCTTCATCATATTTGATCGCTTTGCAAAATGAAGCGAAGTCTGATGACTTTAAACTTGTTACTGCGTGCTTGATATCAATTAAAGATAATACTCAAAGGGCAGAGCATAGGCTAAGAAAGACGATTCAGGAAATAGCAAAAAATGGCTATGAGTCAGATGTTAAAGGAATTATATATAAATTGTTTGATATTTCCCCATCTGTAACCGAGCACTTGGTTCACGTTTGT
>NZ_LWFX01001423.1:0-1165 GCF_001635175.1 Alcanivorax sp. HI0083
TGCCCTCACTGGTGGGGCGTGCTGCCCCGGCCGGCACACGGGGAACGGCCATGGGGGTGTACTCCACCAGCCAGTTTCTGGGTGTGTTTGTCGGCGGGCAAATGGGGGGCGCGCTGTATCAATGGGTGGGCGCGGAAGCGGTTTTTTATGGCTGCGGGTTGCTGGCGTTGATCTGGTTGCTGGTGCTGGTGGGCATGAAAGAGCTGCCCAAGCTGGATAACCGGGTCCTGCCGTTGTCTCCCGGGCAGGACTGGCAGGCCCTGGCAGAGCGGCTGAAATCCGTGCCCGGGGTGGTAGAAACAGTGATTGTGGAAGAGCAGGCCCTGGCTCTGCTGAAGGTGGATGCCGGCCAGCTGGATGAACAACAGTTACAGGGTGTCGCCGGAGCCGGACAAAGCTGACACAATGGACAGCTTGATTGAGTTTGTCGTCCAGCGGCGATGACGAGAAGATAGACAGTAGTCAGACCATAAGAAGTCACGGAGAGAAACATGGCGCGCGGCGTTAACAAGGTAATTTTGATTGGTAACCTGGGGGCGGATCCGGAAACCCGCTTTATGCCCAGCGGTGGCGCTGTCACGAATGTGCGGCTGGCCACCAGCGAAAGCTGGAAGGACCGCCAGAGCGGCCAGATGCAGGAACGCACTGAATGGCACCGGGTGGTGTTCTTCAACAAGCTGGGTGAAATTGCTGGCGAGTACCTGAAAAAAGGCTCCAAGGTGTACATCGAAGGCTCTATCCGTACCCGCAAATGGCAGGGGCAGGACGGCCAGGATCGTTACACCACGGAAATCGTGGCCAACGAAATGCAAATGCTGGATGGGCGCGGTGACGGTGGCGGCCAGGGCGGCGGCTATGCCCAGTCTTCTGCGCCTCAAGGGAACCAGGGCGGCTACGGCAATGATAGCCAGTCCGGAGGCGGCCAGCCGGCGCAGAACCAGAATAGCAACCAGGGCGGCGGTTTCAGTGGCCCGGCGGATGACTTCGACGACGACATCCCGTTCTGATCGGCTGACAGGAAACCGGCTCCGTTATGCCACGAAAAATAACACTGGCGCTGCTTTTCAGCGCCAGTCTGCTACTGTTCTTGCTGCTGCTGATGCCGGCCGCTGTGTTGGTGGAGCGTGTCCCGCCCTTGCGGCCCGGTGGTGCCCCCTTGGTGCTG
>NZ_LWFX01001424.1:0-3591 GCF_001635175.1 Alcanivorax sp. HI0083
CACGACCGCATTGATGAAGTCGCCAGTCGTTTTGCCGCCCTGCGGGCAGAAATCCAGTTCCGTTATGAAAAAGCCTGCTTGCTGAAACCGGAAGAAGAACCGGCCAGCCGGCAGCGGATGGAAGACGAAATTGATGCGCTGAAAGAAGAGCTGGCCTTTCTGGAGCGGATAAACCGTGGCGGAGAGGCCATGGCCGCGGTGGATCAAGAGCGAGTAAAGGCGATTGCTGCACGGACATGGACCGATGCCTGGGGGCAGGAAAAACCGCTACTTAGTGACGACGAAGTGTACAACCTGTGTATTCCGCGCGGCACACTGACACCGGAAGAGCGCAAGATTATCAACGGCCATATGGATGTGACCCTGGACATGCTGGGCTCCTTGCCATTTCCGCGTAAATTGCAGCGGGTGCCGGAATATGCCGGTGGCCACCATGAAAAAATGGATGGCACGGGTTTCCCGCTTGGCCTCACCCGTGACCAGATGTCGATTCCTGCACGGATCATGGCTATCGCCGATGTGTTCGAAGCGCTTACGGCCAAGGAGCGCCCCTATAAAACGCCGCTCAAACTCAGTGAAGCGCTGGGTATCATGCAGCGCATGCGCAACAACGATCACCTGGACCCGGACCTCTACCAACTGTTCATCCGCTCACAGGTGTGGCGTCAATACGGTGAGAAGCATCTGGACCCGGTGCAGCTGGATGTGGAGGATGGCAGCGCGTTTTTGTGACGGAATTTCTGTCGGTGAGTCGATAGCGCCGCGATCAAATTAGTTCAAAGTTCAAAGTTCAAAGTTCAAAGTTCAAAGTTCAAAGTTCAAAGTTCAAAGTTCAAAGGGAAGTGATTTTTTAATGTTGAGGTCTTTGTGCGTATTGTTTTTTTGATAGTGCTTTGCCTGTTGTCTTCGTTGTCCATGGCCAGCGACTGGTTGTTGTCATTGGAAGGGCCGCGTACCCAGGGTTCCTTGTTGCGTGGGCAGGTGGAAAATGGAGTGACTGTCAAGCTGGGCGACCGGGCAGTGCGCACCACCGATGCGGGTTTTTTCGTTGTGGGGGTTGGGCGTGACGCTGCTCTGCAACAGACGCTGTTATTGGAAAAAAACGGTGAGCAGCAACTGGTGCCGGTGATGCTGGAGAAACGTGAATATGCGATTCAGCGTATTGAAGGCGTGCCCAAACGCACGGTCGAACCGCCACCGGAAGCGGTGTTGAAACGAATACGTCGAGAAGTGGCCGAGATCAAAACTGCGCGGGATACGGATTCCGACCTGATGGCCTTTCTCAGTGATTTTCAGTGGCCACTCACCGGGCGTATCAGTGGTGTGTATGGCAGTCAGCGAGTCTATAACGGCAAGCCTGGCCGGCCACACTATGGCGTGGATGTGGCCCGGCCCACGGGTACGGTGGTGGTGGCGCCAGCGGATGCGGTGGTCACTTTGGTGCAACAGGACAATTATTATTCCGGTGGCACCTTGATTATGGACCACGGTTATGGAGTGTCATCCACCATGATCCACCTTAGCGAGGTGCTGGTGAAAGACGGGCAGACGGTGAAGCAGGGCGAGCCCGTGGCCAAAGTCGGTGCCAGCGGGAGAGCCACAGGCCCTCATCTGGATTGGCGCCTGAACTGGTTCGAGGTCAAGCTGGACCCGGTTACGGTAGTGCCGCCGATGAAGTAATGGCCCTGTTAAAACAATCGGGACTGTTTCTGCCCGCGTTGATTTTCCTTCACGGATTTGACGAATCCTGCAGATACATCTTTAGCGCCACCGCATTATTATGGGCTTCATCCCTGGCGCCATACACTAACGTAAGACGACCATCTTTGGCTGTTTGGCGTAATGCCTGCCGTGTTTCGTGCGGCAGGTTTTCACGCAATTCGCGGTGGTATTTCTGGTAAAACGCGGCCCACTTTTTCGGGTCGTGATCGAACCATTTTCGCAAGTCATCCGAAGGCGCCAATGCCTTGTTCCATTCGTCGATTTTCAGCTCGTCCTTGCTCACACCCCGCGGCCATAGCCGGTCGATGAGAATCCGGTAACCATCATCGGGGGCTGCCTTTTGGTAGGCACGTTTGCAGTGAATGTTGAACTCCTGAGAAGACATCTTTGACCTCCCTGGCTGGATAGCGTTGGAAATAACGGTATCAGGTTTTTCTGCGGTGTTGCTCGTTACTCTGGCATTGCTGTGGGCAGACACTGGAGCCGTGAGGATGAACATGTTTGGCCAGTATATAGACGAAGCTCCACAGTGATGCGGTGATCACGATAAGCAAGAAAAGACTGGGCAGCGGACGGATGCGTTCGCGATGGGATGTTTGTGGTTTTGTCGGTGGTGACATCGAAACCTCCCGATCAGCGTGGGGCCCTGCGCAGTTTGGCGATGCGGCTATGTATCTGGTCGAGTAACGTATCGATACGCTGCTGCACACTGGTGACGGCATGAATCTGGCTGCAGGATTGCCCGCAGAACAGCGCCATGTCATCGAGTTTCCCCCTGGCGTCAGCCAGTGGAGAATCGGTGGAAAAAAGATAGACCGGTTGCCCGTCCTGTTCGCCAATGCAGGTGTCGGGATCGGCCTGGTCATAATCGCCTCGGGTGACAGCGTTGTTGAGTACGCGCACCGGTGCCGGTTCATGCCAGTTGCGCGAAAAACGGGTGGTATGGACGGTGTCATCGGCACGGGCATCAACGATGCGTTGCTTATGGTGCAAGTGAGCGTTAGCTTCATGGGTGGCAAGAAACGCGCTGCCCAGACTGACGCCCTGTGCGCCCATTGATAAAGCCGCGAGGATGGCTTCACCGCTGGCAATGCCGCCGGAGGCCACCACCGGCACGTCACTATTGGCGGCGACCTGTGGGAGCAATGACAGGGTGGCCGTGGTGCCTCGAACATGACCACCGGCTTCGTATCCTTGCACGATCAATACATCGGCGCCGGCGGACTGAGCCAGGTCGGCATCACGCTGGCTGCCCACCTGACAGATTACCTGCTTGCCTTCTTTTTTGAGGTACTGCACCAGGCCGGTATCCACGTCCCAGAAAAACACAAAAGCGTCCACCTGGAGTGCCAGGCAGGTAGCAATCTGGTCCATCAGCAGGCGCCGTTCGGTGGCGGCGGGAATCAGGTTGACGGCGAAAGCCCCGTCGTTGATGGCGCGCAAGGCTTCCACTTCATGGCGGATGCGCGCCACGGGCTCACGAACCATACCCAGCACTCCGAAGCCGCCGGCCCGATTTACTGCCGCCACCAGTTGATGGCGGGATACGCCGCCCATACCTGCCAGCATGATGGGCAATTCGCAGCCCAGGGTATGCAGCAGCGGGGTGCGTAATGGTTGGGGAAGGATCACCATTGCCAGATCTGGTCCACGCTTTCATACAGGTTGACCAGGCCCTGGCGGCTGACGGCCTGAACTCCTTTGAGCAAGCTTTTGCGCTCCAGCCCCCGTTCTTCCAGATCCTCGCTAACGGCGTAAACGGGCACACCGCTTTCCAGCAGGTTGCTTAAATCCCGGGGCAGGTTGGCGGGCTGGGTTTGCGACCAGCCGGCCACGTTCAAGGCCGGTTGCGTTTGTTGCTGGGTGGCG
>NZ_LWFX01001425.1:0-1418 GCF_001635175.1 Alcanivorax sp. HI0083
GCGCGCTTTTGAAGGTGTCCCCTAACTGGGATCGAGATATGTCCATCCATCGAAAAAGCGCAACAACGAGTGCGGGCCAGCCTGGATGACCCGAAGCACCCGTTCGGGCATAAAGGCGCGGCCTGAAGCGCACACCTGCTGCGCCTTGCCTCTCGGAAAGGGAACCACCCTGACCATCAAGACAAGACGCAACAGCTGCACGCTTCAGGCCACGCTGAGCATGCAAGGAGTTTTTCAGAGGTTCCTTAGGTGTGGGTCGCGTGTATGCGTGTTGCAGCCGCAGAGCGGCATAAAAAAAGGGACCCGATTGGGTCCCTTTTCTATTTGGAGCGGGAAACGAGATTCGAACTCGCGACCCCGACCTTGGCAAGGTCGTGCTCTACCAACTGAGCTATTCCCGCTTGTCTTGCTGCCAGCTTACGCTAACGAATAAGTGGCGTCCCCTAGGGGAGTCGAACCCCTGTTACCGCCGTGAAAGGGCGGTGTCCTGGGCCACTAGACGAAGGGGACCCGGGCTTGACTTGGTGCGTCAAAGCGGCGCGTAGAATAGGTATCTGCCGGGCAATCGTCAAGGAAAAATTTTGTCGCAGACCATCATTGACCCGAAAAAGTCATGCTGCTCTAGTAATGGCGCGCTATAACCCTGCCGATTCCATCAAATTGGCGAAAAAACATTCATTTATCGGGAGAGAAGTATGTCCATCAAGCTGTACGGGGCCGCCCTGTCACCTTTCGTCCGCAAGACCCGGGTTGCTTTGGCACTGAAAGGAATCGAATTCGAATCCGTCCATGTCGATCCCAACAACCCGCCGGAAGGCTATGAAAAAATCAGCCCCATGAAGCGGATTCCTGCACTGGAAGTGGATGGTCAGTTCCTCGCCGACTCCGCTGCCATTTGTGCCTGGATGGAAAAGACACACCCGCAACCGGCGCTCTACCCCAGCGATGCCATGGAAATGGGGCAGACCATCTGGTTTGAACGTTTCGTGGATTACGACCTGGCCATGCGCTGCACCTTTGCGGTATTCCGTAACCGCGTGGTCATGCGGCTACTCGGCAAGGAATGCGATGAAGACAAAGTCCAGCACGCCCTGACTACCACTATCCCGCCGCTGTTCGCCTATCTGGACAAGGCCCTGGAAGGCCGGAAATTCCTGGTCGGCGAGAGCATGACCGTGGCCGACATCGCCCTGGCCAGCCAGCTGGTCAACTTCAAACACGGCGGCGAAAGCATCGACCCGGCCCACTACCCCAACCTGGCCGCCCACACCGAGCGCATGCACGCCCTGGAACCTTTCGCCAAGACCATCGAGAAAGAGTCCGGGTTTATTCAGAAGGTGATGGGGTGAAGCAATTAACAATGAATAATTAATAGTTAATAACTACGCGCNAAAGCGTGTATAGACCTGCAACGCAAG
>NZ_LWFX01001426.1:0-1316 GCF_001635175.1 Alcanivorax sp. HI0083
TTTCCAAGGTTGGCAGGTAATATACCGAAAGGAAAAATCGTTAGGGAAGGAGAAGATAATCGAAGGGAAATAGGGGACACCCATAAATTGGAAGATCTCCTACGCTGAAAATGCACGATGTCTGATATTGGTCTGTTTGTATGGTCAGTATCTTTGGGGTCATGGATAAGCAAGGAGGCGCTCCATGACTCGTGCTCGCTATGCCCAGGTTTCTCTGGACTCCACTCCCTACTATCACTGCATCTGCCGTTGTGTGCGGCGAGCCTTCCTGTGTGGTCAGGACCACTATTCCGGCCAGGATTACGAACATCGCCGGCAATGGGTGGTGGATCGCCTTGCGGTGCTGGGTGAGATGTTTGCCATTGATCTCTGTGCCTATGCGGTAATGTCCAATCACTATCACGTTGTTGTTCGGCTCAATCAGAAGAAGGCGCAGGCCTGGTCAGATACTGAAGTCGCTGAGCGATGGATGCGGTTATTCAGTGGGCCACTGATTGTGAAGCGCTGGCTGAGCGGGCAGTCAGAGGGTGGTGAGGCATTGAAAGCGCTTGAGATCGTCGGCCAATGGCGTGAGCGGCTTTATGATCTTGGCTGGTTCATGAAATGCCTGAATGAATACCTCGCCCGGCGAGCGAACGAGGAGGATTGCTGTAAGGGACGCTTCTGGGAAGGCCGTTACAAGTGCCAGGCGCTACTGGATGAAAAGGCCGTATTGCAGTGTATGGCTTATGTGGATCTCAATCCTGTTCGGGCAGATATGGCCAGTACTCCTGAAGCTTCGGATTATACCTCGGTTCAACAACGAGCCAGCGAGATCAAGGGTCGCCAGACAACGAAGAAAATGCCTCACCTACTCCCGATGGTGGATAGTGAGACAGTGGAAGTTGAACACGATGATACGGTTTGCCGCTTTCGGCTGATGGACTATCTGGAGCTCGTGGACAGTACGGGAAGGGCGGTGCGTGCAGGTAAACGTGGCGCAATCTCGGAGCGGGCCGCAGGGATTCTGGATCGGCTTGGTATTGATGAAAGGGCATGGTTGCGGCATATGCAGCCGCACAAGCAGAGACTGCCTGTCGCGGTCGGCAGCCTGGAAAGACTGAAAGCCTATGCGGCCTCGACAGGTCGTAAATGGGTGTCGGGACAAAGCCTGACCGCATGCTGATTGATCAAGCTCTCTTTTGATTAAATTTATGCGTGTCCCGGATTAGCCATTAGCAACCTGGCGGACGCAAAGGTCAGCGCCAAAAAAATTGAAGATAAAGAGCTTAAGGCAGAAATCGACCAATTGCTGGAAAGCTTGCAGGGTCGTTAGG
>NZ_LWFX01001427.1:0-1614 GCF_001635175.1 Alcanivorax sp. HI0083
ATCGCAGCAGTGACCGGGTATTGCTCAGCGGGGATCAGGTGCTGCCGACCATTTCCAGTAATTTGATGGTGCGCCCCACGGAGCCGGACGCCAATCCGGTAACCGCCTTTGTGGATAGCCTGACAGTAATCCGCGATGCATTGCCGGAAGACACGCTGGTGCTGCCCGCCCACGGTTTGCCTTTCCGGGGGCTGCATACGCGGATCAATGCGTTGGCGGATCACCATGCCGAGCAGCTGGATCAGGTGCATGCTGCCTGCTGTGAGCAGCCTCATAATGCCCACGATGTGTTGCCGGTGATGTTCAAGCGGACCCTGGATGTGCAGCAAATGATGTTTGCCATGGGCGAGAGCATTGCGCACCTTAATTGCCTGCTGGAGCAGGGCAGGGTGCAGCGCGAAGACCGCGATGGGATCTGGCTCTTTGCGGCCTGATCTGAGGGTAAGTTGAAAGTTCAAAGTACAAAGTTGAAAAGCGCGCACGAGCCTGGCATGAACAGTTAAGCCGTGTCCGCGCTGAGCGTTTGGTGGAAACACGTGGGAAGCCATTGATCGGTTGGTTGTCCCATTTTTCGTCCTTTTTAACTTTACACTTTGAACTTTCAACTGCTCTCACAACCATTGCGTCATCACCCCGATCCACAACGCCAGCATCGGCACGACCAGCACAAAGAACAATCCGTTCCAGCGCCAGGCGATCCGGTAGGGCGAGCGGCCGATCAACTGGCTGAGTACCAGCATCGATGCAGTGAACGGCGAGGAGATCATCGACAGGCTCCAGGCGCACATCAGGCCCACGGCCAGCAGGCGTGGGTCTGCGCCCACTCCATCGCCCAGCAGCGAAGCCAATAGTGTTACCGACACAATAGGATTGAGCCCTACCTGTGCCAGTGCCACCACCAGCAGCATGGCAGCCACGGCCATGGCGGCGCCTTGCAGATGGGTGGCCAGTAGCAGCTCGTGCAGGGCCTGTTGATTCACCAGCGGGGTAATCAATGCGCCCAGGCAGGCGGAGCCGCCCAGCACGGCAATTTCTCCCCGATTGGAACCGAAGATCAAACGCGAATGGCGGGCGAGCAAGGTGAGCGATCGGCGCAGCCCGGTGCCGCCACCCAGTCGCCGCCTCTGCTTTGCCATCCACAGGATGGCAGCAAGCGGGCAGGCAATCAGGACGGCGACGGGCAAACGCAGATTTCCTGCCAGGGCGACGGCAAATACGCTCAGGGTGATCAGCAAGGCCAGCAAGGTGAAGCGAATCAGTGGCGATAGTGAGGGCGGCTGTGTTGCAGGTACCCGTTGCGCCAGTTGTTTGGGTCTGAGCTGCCAGTCCAGCCACCAGCCGAGCAGAAAAAAGAGCCCGGCGGTGGGCAGCGCCACCGGGGCCAGGCTGGCCCAGGTGAGACTGGGTATATTGGCCAGAATGACTGCCATGGTCACCCCCAGCGGCGATACCAGAGGGGCCAGGGCAAAGCCGCGTAAAATGGACAGCATCATCCGCCGTTCGCGGGCTTGCTGGATATCATCGTGGCCACCAGCAGCCTTGAGGGTATTGCTGCGCATCACCATGGCGCCGAACAGGTTCAGCACTCCGATGTTAATAATGATGCCGAACAGC
>NZ_LWFX01001428.1:0-1096 GCF_001635175.1 Alcanivorax sp. HI0083
ACGGCTATTACATTGAACTGTCGCGCCGGGAATCCGACCAGGCGCCGGCGGATTACCAGCGCCGGCAGACCCTGAAAAATGCCGAACGTTTTATCACCCCGGAACTGAAAGAGTTTGAAGACAAGGCCCTGTCCGCGTCCAGCAAGGCGCTGGCGCTGGAAAAGCGTCTCTACGAAGCATTGCTGGAAAAAGTCGCCGCCGACCTGCATGCCCTGCAGCGCAGCGCCGCCGCCGTGGCCGAGCTGGATGTGCTGACCTCACTGGCCGAGCGCGCCGAAGCGCTCAACTGGGTGCGCCCGCAGCTGGTGGACGACGATTCCATTATCGAAATCGTCGATGGCCGCCATCCGGTGGTGGAGCAGGTATTGGACGATGCCTTTGTGCCCAATAGTCTGCACCTGGACGATGCCCGCCGCATGGTGATCATCACCGGCCCGAACATGGGCGGTAAATCCACCTATATGCGCCAAACCGCGCTGATTGCCCTGCTCGCCCACCTGGGCAGCTGCGTGCCGGCGGCCAGTGCCCGCATCGGCAGCCTGGACCGCATCTTTACCCGTATCGGCTCCTCCGATGACCTGGCCGGTGGCCGCTCCACCTTTATGGTGGAGATGTCGGAGACCGCCAACATCCTCAACAACGCCACCGCTCAGAGCCTGGTGCTGATGGACGAAATCGGCCGAGGCACCAGTACCTTTGATGGCCTGAGCCTGGCCTGGGCCGCCGCCGAGCACCTGGCTCGCAACCTCAAGGCGTTCACCCTGTTCGCCACCCACTACTTCGAGCTGACTCAACTGCCGGAGCAACTGCCAGGGATTTACAACGCCCACCTGACTGCCAGCGAACACGATAACCGCATTGTGTTCCTGCACCGGGTACAGGAAGGCCCGGCCAGCCGCAGTTATGGTCTGCAGGTGGCCCAGCTGGCCGGGGTGCCGGCGGGGGTGATCCAGCAGGCCGGTGAAAAACTGCGCGAGCTGGAAGCCGGGCAAAACCTGACGGTGAACGATGCACCGCCCACGGTCATCCCCACCGCCCGCACCCCGACAACGATGCCGGCCCAGGCCAGCCTGTTCAGTGAGCCCAGTGCCGTGGA
>NZ_LWFX01001429.1:0-676 GCF_001635175.1 Alcanivorax sp. HI0083
CGGCGTATCCAGCAGGTGCCGCACCACCGGGCTTTCTTTCAGCGCCTCGGAGCGATCCACCAGATCCTTCCACATCAGGTACTTGGCGAAGGAGAAGTGGCCCAGCACCACCTCTTCCACCACCTCGAATCCGGGTACTTCCTTGATGGCATGGCGCACCCGATTCCAGATGCCCGCCACATCCACACCACTATCATCCTCCGGCAAGGCACCGCTAAGGCCATGGATCTCGATACCGAAGTCCTTTTTCAGCAGTTCCAGCAAGGTGGTGTTGAAACGGGGCTCATCATCATTGGCCACCATCTTCACGCCACTGCGCACGGACTTCCGCTCCAGAGAGACGGGCAGAAGGATCAAAGGCGCACGGTAGCGACGATTATCCTTGTCCTTGGGCTTCCAGAGCAAAAAGCCCACCGCCAGGAACAGGGTATTTGAGCCCCCTTCCTTCAGTGACGTCTGCGCCTTGCGGTAAATCTCCACCGCCCGCTTGTCCAGATCGTCCTGGGTCAGCTCCACCAGCACCTGCTTCTTGGCCAGGGCATCGCGGGCATACACTTCCTTCAGCTCTTCGCCGGTACGCTGGCGGTGAATATCCGAATCCTGATCCTGGGTCTTTAACTGCGGGAAAGGCGCAATGGAAATGCGCGCCCCGGTGGCCAACACATCTTCCAACTCA
>NZ_LWFX01001430.1:0-5082 GCF_001635175.1 Alcanivorax sp. HI0083
CGACTACCTCAAGGGATAGCCGCTCCGCCTCCTTCAGCTCTTCGGCATCGAAGAAGCCTTCGGCCACAAGAATCGGCAAGGTCATGCCGTTTTCTCGCAGCGCACGTGCCTCTTCGACCAGCGCCACCCCCAGGCCCGACACGTTGTCGTGCATGGCATCCGCCGCCCGCAACAGGCCGTGCCCGTAGCCGTTGGCCTTGACCATGGCAAACACCTCAGCCCCATCAGCCAGTTGCCGGGCCAGACGCGCATTATGCGCCAGCGCAGAAGGACGAATTTCGACTCGGGTGCCTCTCATAGCAGGTGCAGCCCAACGCCGGACGCCTGACGCCTGACGTTTAAAGAACGGGACGTCGCATCCGGCATCCGGCGTCTAGCGTCCAGCGTTTTATTCATCCCCTGCCGCCAGCTGGGCATAGTATTCCGGCGCCAGGTCATCGAAGCGGGTGAACTCACCGCGGAAGGCCAGCCGCACGGTGCCGATAGGACCATTACGCTGCTTGCCGATAATGATTTCGGCCACACCGCGCTCGTTGCTGTCCTTGTTGTACACCTCGTCCCGGTACAGGAAAACGATCAAATCCGCATCCTGCTCAATCGCCCCGGATTCCCGCAGATCCGACATCACCGGGCGCTTGTTGGGCCGTTGTTCCAGGGAACGGTTCAACTGGGACAGGGCCAGCACCGGGCAATTCAGTTCCTTGGCAATCCCTTTCAGGGAGCGGGAAATTTCCGAGATTTCGTTCACCCGGTTTTCCACCCCCGGCACCTGCATCAGCTGCAGGTAATCGACCATGATCAGGCCCAGCTCGCCGCCACATTCACGGGCCACCCGGCGGGCACGGGCGCGCATTTCCAGCGGACTCAGTGCCGGCGTGTCGTCGATAAAGAAGCGCTGCTCACTGAGCATATGAATGGCAGAGGTGATACGCGGCCAGTCATCCTTTTCCAGATTACCGGAACGGATCGCGCCCTGATTAATACGCCCCAGCGAGGAGAGCATCCGCATGACGATGGATTCCGCCGGCATCTCCATGGAGAACACCAGCACCGGCTTGTTGCTTTTGATCGCCACGTTTTCACACAGGTTCATGGCGAACGTGGTCTTACCCATGGAAGGACGGCCAGCGACCACGATCATGTCGGCGGGCTGCAAGCCCCCGGTCATTTTATCCAGCTCTTCAAAGCCGGAGGTCAGGCCGGTGAGTGCACTCTTGGTTTTGTACAGCTCATCAATGCGGTCTACCGCTTTTTTCAACACCGACTTGATGTTCTGGGGGCCGTCACCTTTCTTCTGCTGCTCGGCAATCTCGAAGATGGAGGATTCCGCCTCATCGAGAATTTCCAGGGATTTACGGCCTTCGGTATTAAACGCGCTATCCGCCACCTGGTGTGAAACATTGATCAGCTGACGCAGGATACTGCGCTCACGGACAATATCCGAATAAGCGGTAATATTGGCCGCGCTGGGTGTGTTACGGGCCAGCTCCGACAGATAGGTCATGCCACCAATGGATTCGAGCTGCCCCAGGTTATTGAGCGCCTGGGAGACGGTGACCAGGTCACTGGGGTTTTCCTCTTCCACCAGCTGGGCAATCACCTCGAAAATCAGGCGGTGCTCCTTACGGTAGAAATCCCGCGCGCCCACCCGCTCGGCCACATCATCCCAGGCGCTGTTATTGAGTAGCAAACCGCCCAGTACCGCCTGCTCCGCCTCCACCGAATTGGGAGGAATACGCAGGTTCTCAGGCAGGTGTTTGTCCAGCGACATGGGTTCATTCATGGATAAGCCAACGTGTTGGGAAATAGAGTTGAAAGAGCAAAGTTTAAAGTTGAAACGCGACCCGGGCATGCACCCATCGCTAGATTCTATAAGCCTCGACAACGCTGTAGTCGCGGCCTCCGACCGCTCAAAACGCACCGGCTCCACTCGCGTTTCAACTTTAAACTTTTAACTTTGCACTACCCTTCAACAAAAAAGGGCACTGCCCCCACCTGAAAACAGGTTTCGGACAATGCCCTGATTCTGTCACCGTGCCCCCGCGGGGGCAAACCGAGTGTCAGTTCTGCCGATTACTCGGCAGGAACCACAGCCAGTTTGATGGTCACAGTTACCTCGGCGTGCAACGCCAGGTCGATTTCGAACTCACCGGTGGTGCGCAGTGCACCGTGGGGCAGCTTCACTTCTGCTTTTTCCACGTCCACGCCAGTGGAAGAGGAAATGGCTTCCGCGATGTCGCGGGTACCCACAGAACCGAACAGCTTGCCTTCGTCGCCCGCTTTGGCGGCGATGGAAACTGCGGCTTCGTTCAGCTTCTCGGCGCGTTCCTGGGCAGCACCCAGCTGCTCTGCAGCGTGCTTTTCCAGCTCGGCGCGACGTTGCTCCACTTCCGCCAGGTTGGCTTTGGTGGCAGGCAGCGCTTTGCCTTGCGGGATCAGGAAGTTACGGCCGTAACCGGAACGTACGTCTACCACTGCGCCCAAATCGCCCAGGTTCTTGATCGTTTCCAGCAGGATCACTTGCATGATGGTCCCCTCGGCTTAATTGTCGTGGCTGTCAGAGTACGGCAGCAGCGCCAGGAAGCGAGCCTGCTTGATAGCAGAGGCCAGCTGACGCTGGTAGCGTGCCTTGGTGCCGGTAATACGGCTGGGCACGATCTTGCCAGTCTCGGTGATGTAGGCTTTCAGGGTGTCGAGATCTTTGTAATCGATGTACTCAACACCTTCCGCGGTAAAGCGGCAGAACTTGCGGCGGCGATAAAAACGGGCCATTGGATAATCTCCTGTCGAATCCTTAGTTAAGGCTTTGCAGCGTTTGGGCAAGCAATTGCAAACGGTCCCGGGCGTCTCCCTTGTAACCGGCGCGGCTGAGGCATCCGGTTACCTTGATTCGCTGACCCTCTTTCAGGCCCTTGGCCTGCTGGGTCATCCCGCCCGCCAGAATCACGGCAATGCGGGCCTGGACTTCACGGGGATGTCCGTCTTCCAGTTGCCGGGAGCGATGTTCCAGCCAGACTCGCTGGCGGGGCACTCCGGCTGGAGTCAGGGCCACCTTTTCCAAGGTGACGATCACACCAGTGAGTTCGCAGTGGTTGCTTTCCAAAATTAGCTGGCAGCCCCTTCCTTCTCGTCGTGTTTCGCCAGCGGCGACGGCTCGGTTACGGCGTTGTCGCGACGAATTACGAGGTGACGGATTACGGCATCGTTAAAGCGGAAAGTGTTTTCCAGCTCGCCCAGGGTCTCGCCGTCACATTCGATGTTCAGCATCACATAGTGAGCTTTGTGGATCTTGTTGATCGGGTATGCCAACTGACGACGGCCCCAATCTTCAACACGGTGGATAGTGCCTTTGCCATCGGTCACGATCGCGCTGTAGCGCTCGACCATGGCAGAGACCTGTTCGCTCTGGTCCGGGTGAACCAGGAACACAACTTCGTAATGACGCATGTTAGCTCCTTACGGTTGCGACGCCTCACGACGCCAATTCAGCTTCCCGCCGTGATCATGATCAACGCACGGTGAAGCAAGGAGACCTGCATCCCCGCCCCGAAAACCGGGGGAGACGCAGGAAGCGCGCGATTCTATCCCATTGCAGGGGGCAACCTCAAGGCATATCCATTGCCATCTGCCGGCGACGGACGTATGCTCAGATAAAACAAAACGCTACAAACGCTTACAAAAAGCGTCGTTAACCCCAAGCCCCTGAAAACACAGGGGAAAACAACAACAACGGGATACGACAATGCACTTTCGAGCCCTGGCCATCGGCCTGTGCAGTGTTTTCTTGCTGACTCCGGTTCAGGCCGAGGAGTCACATACGCCTTGCGGCCACGCGCTGAAGGTGCCAGACAAACCGCTGCTGGAAGATTACCCGGACTACAGCGATTTCCTGCTACAAATCATGAAATACAAGCAGGCCCAGCGAGACCTGGCGAGCCACCGCAATGCCTGCCCGGATGACTATCTGCCCCACCCGGTGGCCAGCAGCGACCCGACCGTCATCGACGAGCCGGAAACCTTGTCCAGCGCCCTGGCCCGCACCGGCAAGCTGCAACCGATCGACTACCAGCGCAATCGCACCTGGTATAACCGCTCCACCTCGAAAAGCTTTGTACTGCCCCCTCTCGGCGGTGACTCCCTGGCCAGCGAGCGCATCCGCACCCTCCTGGCCAACGCAGGCTCCGAGACACCGCTGTTTCTGCCCATGACCATTGTCGGCATGCAGCTCGACGGCATCAATGATGGCGGCGAAGCACAACAGCAAGAGGTCCAGTTCAGTTATGAGCTGCTTCCCAAGCAGGAGCGCCAGGCCAGCCGCGCGGCGTTTATTGCTGACACCCAGCAGTTCAGCGGCGTGTATCGCAGCGGCAACCTGGTTCTGTATCTGGATAACGCCGGCGAAGCCTTCCTTATAGAGGGCACCGTGGAGGGGAGGTTGAGGTAGCCATGACCGGGCGCGTGCTGCATACCCCCATTATGCTGATCAGTGTCATGATGCTGGCCCTGAACGGGCAAGCGCTGGCCGCCCAAGGCGTGGAATCACAGCAAGATGCGCTGGCGCGCGCTTTGGGGCCAAGACCGGAAATTCGCGACTACACGCGCCAGGACCGGTTCGTCACCGACCTGCTCGCCTGGCAACGCCACAAAAGTAAACTGGAGGCCAAACTGGCTCGGGGAGAGTCCATTGCGCCTCCCGCACCGGCACCACAGCCGAATTGGCACCATGTTACCGGCCCCGAAGACCTGGATACCGCGCTGCACAATGCACAAGGCTACAAGCAGCCCAACTACCAGGAGCCTATTCGCTACGACCGCACCACCCATCTGAGTTTTCCGCTGCCGCCACTGCCGCAACAACAGCTGTCAGAAAAGGCGCTGACCGGTGAACCGCCGGCATCCCCCGCCGACCCTGCCAAAGAAGAAATTCCCGAAACGTTGCTTGAAGACAACACCCGGCTACAACGGGAAATGGCCGCCAGCCGGGCAAACCTGCCGCCCCCCGAACTCAACCAGCAGCATTTCGTCAGCCATTCTCAGCTACGCTGAGCCCTGACCTGAAACAACATCACACCCGTGGCCACC
>NZ_LWFX01001431.1:0-2503 GCF_001635175.1 Alcanivorax sp. HI0083
TGGCGGATGAGCCCACCGGGAATCTGGATGAGCGCACTGCTGCACAAGTGCAGGCGCTAATGATCGAGTTGAATGAGAATCTGGGTACGGCGTTCATGATCGTGACCCATGACCGGGAGTTTGCCTCCCGCTGCCCGCAGCAATATGAGCTGCACGATGGGTTACTGCGGCGGCTTTGAGTCGTCGCGGGCCTCGTCAGCCTGGCGCTTTGCCTCTTCTTTGGCGTTTTCCTTTGCTTCCTGTCTGGCCTCCCGGCGTTCTGCCCGGGCGCGCCGGTGTGCGCGCAGGTTCCAGCTACGAATCACCGCCAGTCGCCAACTGACCTTGACTGCCAGGTAGGCCAGCCCGCCGAACAGAAATGCGCACAGCAACGAGCCCACCCACAGGGGAATCAACTGCTCCACAAACCAGGCCACGGTAATGCCTTCGCCGCTGTGGGGCGGCATGCCCAGCAACCAGGCACCGATGCGGTAGGTGAAATAGAAGATGGGGACATAGGTGACCGGGTTGGAAATCCAGACCAGCATCACCGACAGCGGCAGGTTGCAATGAAAGCGTACCGCCAGTAACGCGGCCAGCCCCATCTGCAGGGGTATGGGTAGCAAACCGGAGAAGATGCCGATAAAGGCGGCGCCCGCCAGTGAGCGGCGGTTGATATGCCAGAGATTGGGGTCCGACAACACCTCCCCGAGAAAGCTCAACGACTTGGTCTGCCGAATGCGTTCGGGTGTTGGCAGGTATTTGCGGAATATCCGTTTTGGCATGAACTCGCATCTACTGGCTGGGGTGGGGAGCGTCTGGCAGCCCCGGTACATTCTGGCGGGCGTTATCTCGCCGTCCACGAACGCACTCTATCAGTTCGTTGCTATGCCCGGTACGTTCGTGCCGGGATTAACCGCGAAAAAAGTGGGGCAAAAGGGCGTGTGTGCTCCCTTCCTGTTTCCCCGCGGGCGCTATTATGCCCGCATCGATAAAAAAGGCATACTCCTTCGCTGACGGCTTTCAGGATTGTTGGGTTCGTCAACAGAATCGCCATGTTGTGATGTCTGTGTAATCGTTTTCACGTCGTCGTTTCAGAAAATACCGCGGAGCAAGGATGCGTATGTGGTTGACGGCAGCGGCCATGGTGGCTGGCTGCTGGCTGGGGGTGTTATGGCCGTTGCTGGTGCTTTGTGCCGTGGCGGTGGTGGGAATGTGGCGTTACCGTTCCCGATGGCTCGTCTGGTTGGTGCTGGGCTACGGCTTCGGTGTGTGGCAACTGCACCAGGGGTTGGCGCAACGTCTGCCTGCAGAGCACGACCGGGCGGTGCTCAGCCTGCAGGGGCAGGTGCGGGATATTCCGGTTACCCGCCGTGAATTTCGTTTCGGCCGCTGGCAGGTTCGCCAGCAGATCCATCTGACGGTGTGGGGCAGTGAGGCATGGCCCGGCACGCACCGGGTGGTACTCAACAGCTATGCGCCTTCGGTATTGCTGAGTGCGGGGGACCGGGTGGCTCTGGATGCAGAGCTGAAGGTGCCGCGCGGCGTGTATAACCGCTTTGGTCCGGATCGTGCCCGCGCGGATCTTGCCGCCGGGGTGGATGCCCGTGGCAAGCTCGAGCGTGTTTCGGTAATCGCCAATCACGGCGGCGTGGATGCCTGGCGGGAGGCGCTGTCCTCTCAGGTGGCGGCGTCGGTATCTGGCTCTCCCTTTGGCAAAGCGGTATTACCGGCGTTGGTAGTTGGTGACCGTGCCGGGCTGTCGTCGTCTCTCTGGCGTACCTTTCAACTCACTGGCGGGGCTCACCTGCTGGCCATTTCCGGGCTGCATATTGCCATTGTGGCGGGCTGGTTCTGGTGGCTGGGCAGAGCGCTGCTTGCGCCAGTGCTGCAAGGCGTGGTTCCAGGGCTGCGACGATATTCGCTGCAGCAACTTGCCTGGTTGCCGGCGCTGCTCGGTGCCATGGGGTATGCGGCACTGGCAGGTTTCAGCTTGCCCACCATGCGTGCACTGGTAATGCTGATCGTAGTGGCAGTGGCCCAGTGGTGGAGAGTGCCGGTTTCGCTGTGGCGGGCGTTGGGCATGGCACTGTTGGTGGTGTTGTTGATCACGCCTCTGGCTGCGCTGTCAGCGAGCCTGTGGCTGTCTTTCGGTGCGGTCGCCTGTATCGCCATGCTGACCCGCAGCCATGCGCCCTGGCGGTTGATGTTGTTGCTGCCGGTGGTGATGGCCGTGGCGGGTGCGGTGCTGTTTCAGCAGTGGACACCCAGTGCCCCGCTGGCAAACCTGATTCTGGTTCCGCTCTACACCTTGTTGGTTATCCCTGCGGCATTGCTGGGGACGCTGCTCCAGCAGCCCTGGTTGTTGGGGGCTGCCGCCACCGGGGTGGAATTTTCCGTGTGGGTCATGATGTGGCTGGCGAATCTGGGCGTGCCGTCATGGCTCAGGCTGCCGTCCATGCCCGCAGGTATCGTCCTGATGATTGGGGTGATGTTGCTGCTGATGCCATTTTTGCCATTTCCT
>NZ_LWFX01001432.1:0-1487 GCF_001635175.1 Alcanivorax sp. HI0083
CAACTCCGCCGACGAGTACGCCACCGCCGTGCAGCAGAAACTGGTTGCCGCCGGGGTACCGGCAGAGCTGGATATTCGCAACGAGAAGATCGGCTTCAAGGTCCGCGAACACTCCCGCGCCAAGACCCCGCGCATCTGGGTGATCGGCGAACAGGAAGCCCAGCAGAATCAGGTGGCCATTCGCACCCTGGGCTCCCAGGCTACCGAGACCGTGGATCTGGACGAAGCCGTGGCGGCCCTGGCCGACGCAACACGCTTGCCGATCTAAACGGTCGGACGTCGGAAGTCTGACGTCTGACGCGAAAACCGGCTTGGGCGGGTTTTCATGTTTAAAGCGTCCGACGTCCGACGTCCGACCTCAGACTGGATCAACCATGTTCAAAGACAACGAACACCAACCCGAAGGCTTTCAGCTCGCCCTCAAGGACGCGCTGGACAACCTCAAGTACAACAGCGACGGCCTGGTACCCGCCATTGCCCAACAGCATGACACCGGCGAAGTCCTGATGATGGCGTGGATGAACCGCGAAGCCATCGAGGAAACCCTGCAGACCGGACGCGTGTGCTACTACTCCCGCTCGCGCAAGACGCTCTGGCGCAAAGGCGAATCCTCCGGCCAGGTGCAGATGCTGAAAGAACTGCGCATCGACTGCGACGCCGACACCGTGCTGGTGAAAGTGGACCAGACCGGCCCCGCCTGCCATACCGGCCGCCGGGACTGCTTCTACTGGAAAGCCGACGCCGACAACGTGACCATCGACAAAACGCCGATCATCGATCCGAAAGAGCTTTATAAAAAATGACTCTCAAGCTGCAGAACACCCTCACCGGGCAAAAGGACGACTTCATTCCGCTGGATCCCAACCGCATCACCCTCTATGTGTGCGGCCCCACGGTCTACAACTTCGTCCATATCGGCAACGCCCGCCCGGTGGTGGTGTTTGATGTGCTGTATCGCTTGCTGCAGCGGCTCTATCCGGAAGTGGCCTATGCCCGCAACATCACCGACATCGATGACAAGATCATCAATGCCGCAGCGGAAAACGGCGAAGACATCGGCGAACTCACCGAGCGCTTTAGCGCCGCCTTCCTGGAAGACATGGCGGCCCTGAATGCCAAAACCCCGAACATCATCCCCAAGGCCACCGATCACATCCCGGAAATGCTGGCGATGATCGAAACTCTGGTGGAAAAAGGCCACGCCTATGAGGCCGACGGCCAGGTGCTGTTCGCGGTGGAATCCATGCCCGACTACGGCAAGCTCTCCGGGCGTAAACTGGAAGACATGCTCGCCGGTGCCCGGGTGGAAGTGGCCGACTACAAGCGACACCCTGGCGACTTCATCCTGTGGAAACCCTCCACCGATGAACAGCCCGGTTGGGACTCCCCCTGGGGCCGTGGTCGCCCGGGCTGGCACATCGAATGTTCCGCCATGATCCACAAGCATCTGGGCGATGTCATCGATATCCACGGTGGTGGGCAGGACC
>NZ_LWFX01001433.1:0-1575 GCF_001635175.1 Alcanivorax sp. HI0083
ACCTTGGGTTCAAGAAGATTGCNCCNGGCCCCCGATCCTGACGACATCCATACCCCGCTGTACTGGGGCAATCTTCTTGAACCCAAGGTGGCCGAGGCCTATGCCAAGGCGACGGGCAACAAGGTACGGCGAGTGAATGCCGTGCTCCAGCACCCGGATGCAGACAAGCCCTGGATGCTGGCCAATCTGGATTACTCGGTAGTGGGAAATCCAGAGGTGCAGATCCTGGAGTGCAAAACCACCGGCCTCAATGGCGCCAGGCTCTGGGCCGATGGCGTACCAGAGTACATCCAGTGCCAGGTGCAGCATCAACTGGCCGTCACCGGCAAGCAGGCAGCGGACGTGGCGGTGCTGATCTGCGGGCAGGAGTTGCAGGTACACCGCATTGAGCGGGATGACGCCGTCATCAAGCAACTGATCGAGCTGGAACGGGCCTTTTGGCACTTGGTGGAAACCGATACGCCACCCGAGGCCGATGGCTCCGACTCCGCCGACCAGGCGCTGCGAGCGCTCTACCCTCGTGACGATGGCGAAGCGTTGGATCTCATTGAAGACACCGCACTCAACGGCGATTTCAGTGAGATGCTGGATATCCGGGAACGCCTAGCCCGTCTGGCCGAACGGGAAGCCCGGCTCAAGCAGCGCATCCAGCAACGCATGGGTGACGCCGCTCGGGCTTACTTCATGGATGGCCAGGTGAGCTGGAAGCGCAGCAAGGACAGTACAGTGCTCGACACTGACGCCCTGCTCAAGACTCAGCCCGCGCTACTGCAGCAATTCCCCAAGCATCGCGCTGGCAGTCGCCGGTTCCTCGTCAAACCCAACACCTGATCGTTCTCGCATCACCTCACTCAACACCCCACGCCTAACAGCATAAACGCCGGGCCCAGCCCGGCGGCTGTGCTTTTTATAACAGGAGATTCCCATGATCAAAGGACTCGCCATTACGCCCCCCGTGATTGGCCGTATCAGTATTGGCCGCATAGTAGAAAAGAACGGCAAGCGTCTGCCGGAGAAAGACGACCAATTCACCATCACTACCCAGATCCAGACCCGGGAGGGCTGGCTACCGCACCCACTGGATGAGGCCCTACGCCAGGAGGTACAAGGCAAGAAGCTACGCAGCATTCCCGTCACCCTGCCCTTCAATGATCCGGACCTGAACCTGCGGGCGGAGTACACCTTCTTCGAGCGCAAGAGTGGCCGGCCCCTGTGCAGTGGCGACGGGGAGACCTGCCGACGCCGCACCGACCAGGGCCTGGAGCAGTTACCCTGCCCCTCACCCGACCTATGCGAATTCGGTGCCCACGATCTGTGCAAACCCTACGGGCGGCTCTATGTACGGATCGGAGAGGAGGATGGACTGGGCTGCTTCGTGTTTCGGACCACCGGCTACAACAGCATCCGCACCCTGGCTGCTCGGCTGCGCTACTTCCATGCCATCAGTGGCGGCAACCTAGCCACCCTACCCCTGGAATTGAAGCTACGCGGGAAGAGCACTACCCAGAGCCACCGGGCACCGATCTACTACGTGGATCTGACGCTGCGCGCTGAGCAATCCATGGAGGATGCCGT
>NZ_LWFX01001434.1:0-1495 GCF_001635175.1 Alcanivorax sp. HI0083
CAGATCCAGTTTCATCAGCGCGTCCACGGTTTTATCCGTAGGCTCGACAATATCCACCAGCCGCTTGTGGGTGCGGATCTCATACTGATCTCGCGCATCTTTGTTTACGTGCGGAGAGACCAGCACTGTAAAGCGTTCTTTACGCGTCGGCAGCGGGATTGGACCCGTTACTTGCGCGCCTGTCCGTTTGGCCGTATCCACGATCTCCTGGGCGGACTGATCAATCAGACGATGATCAAAGGCCTTGAGACGAATACGGATTCTTTGGTTAGCCATAGCTAACAAACTCCAGACCGTTTCGAGCCATAGTTTATATGGCAAAAAGCCCACTTACCTCATCGCTACAGGATAGGTGAGTGGTGTCAAAACAAGCCCGGGAACAATGCCCCGGTTGGTACTGCCCGAAGGCAGGGCGCGAATATTAGCCATACCCCGGGGGTATTGCAAGGGGTATTTCGCCAAAAAACCCAAATTAACTGTAAAAGCGGTTATCGCAAAGCGACATCCGCCGCCACAGAGCCCATCAAAGCCACAACCGCGGCGCCAGCCAAGGAACAAGCCAATACCGACCCCTCCTGGTGGCATCCCACCGGGCTGAGACGGTACTCCTGTTTTTCCGCCCCGCCAAGCCCTGCCCTGAAAATCCGACAACTCATTGCCGAACAGGCAGCTCACCACCTTCGATTGCAACCACCACAAGCACGAGCAACACCTGGCCACATCACACTGCAGAAAACCGCTTCACACACCGCTCAGCACGCCACAGCGAAGCTGCCAGACCACTCACACCCCAAGCCTCAACAGCCCAACAGACACCGTTGACAACACCATCAAATCGCAGGCAAAAAAAAGGGCCGCCGAAGCGACCCTTTTTATCACCGTAAAACTTACTCGGTGATTTTAGCTACCACGCCGGCGCCAACGGTACGGCCACCTTCGCGAATCGCGAAGCGCAGGCCGTCTTCCATGGCGATCGGAGCGATCAGCTCAACGTCCATCTGCACGTTATCGCCCGGCATTACCATTTCGGTACCTTCCGGCAGAGTACATGCACCTGTCACGTCAGTCGTACGGAAGTAGAACTGCGGACGGTAGCCGTTGAAGAACGGAGTGTGGCGACCACCTTCGTCTTTACTCAGGACATACACCTCAGCAACGAACTTGGTGTGCGGCTTGATGGAGCCCGGCTTGGCCAGTACCTGGCCACGCTCAACTTCATCACGCTTGGTACCACGCAGCAGAACACCAACGTTCTCACCAGCGCGACCTTCGTCCAGCAGCTTGCGGAACATCTCAACACCGGTACAGGTGGTCTTGGTGGTGTCGTTGATACCCACGATTTCCAGCTCTTCACCCACCTTGATGATGCCACGCTCTACACGGCCGGTTACTACAGTACCGCGACCAGAGATGGAGAATACGTCTTCGATCGGCATCAGGAACGGCTGATCAACGGCACGCTCCGGCTCCGGGATGTACTCGTCCAGGCACTCAA
>NZ_LWFX01001435.1:0-2791 GCF_001635175.1 Alcanivorax sp. HI0083
CCATTCCCTTTTGGCTGGCTCAGACATTGACTCGATCCTGCTCAATGTAAGGGCGGAGTTCAGCGCGGAGGGCTTTGCTGGTGACCAGGTCCACAGGGCGGCCGAGTCTGTCTTCCAGATAAAACTGCACACCGAAATAGCGACTGGACGTAGCGGGGCCATCAAAAGCGACAAGGACGTCAACGTCGCTGCTTGTTGTGGCGTTGCCACGTGCAGTGGAGCCAAATAGCGCGAGTTCGGTAACGCCGAAGCGAGCAGCTAGCTCGGGCTTGCTGCTTGCCAGAATGTTGAGGACGTGTTGTCTGTCCATGCTTTGCTCGGTTATGGGTGTGTATGGCCAATTTAATGCAATTGGTGGTGTCGTACAAAATTTGCGAGGAGCAGGATCAATGGCGGAGATCGGCTGCCGCCGATTTCCGCCCTACGATAATATCAATAGCTTCAGGCTTAAGCCGCGCGGCACAAATAGGGTTCATCGCGGGTTTACGGGAATGCGCTACTCCAGCAATTTGCTCCACTCTGAGTGAAATCGATGCTAGGTGGGAGATTCAGCCTGCTGAACGAAGGGGCTTTTGATCCTGGGCTTTTTCGCCCCTCCAGTGGGGCTCCTACAGCAAGATCCACCCTCAGTGAACTCTGTGCCCTCTGTGGTAAGTCCGTTTTTGATCTTTGCGTGCCGCATGTTGCAACCGCGAAGCGGCATAAAAAAAAGGGCCACCCCATCGGGGTGGCCCTTTTCTGTGTTGCTGTTTGGTGGAGCCGGCGGGAATCGAACCCGCGTCCGTCAGCAATCCATCTGCAGATCTACATGCTTAGCCATGTTTATTGATTTAAGCCTTCACAGCCCAACTGGCAGGACGTGAAAGCCGAGCCCCTAAGAGTTTTAACAGCGCCATCCGGGGCGGACTTTGCTGCGAGCCTGTGTTGCGATGCTCGCCGCTCTTCCCCACAGGCAGGGTCGATTGGCGATAAGCAGGGTTTAAGCTGCTAGTGCGTAAGAATCGTCGTTTGCGATTACTTTAATGTGCCACAAATGATTTACGAGACTCGTGACCTTCTCGGCATGCACCACAGAATTCAGTACCGGCGTCGAATCCAGGTCGGCCCCTGTGATGGCTTCATTCTAAGGGATGGGGGTGGGGAAGTCGATTTCAATCTGTGCGCGTGCGGGTTGTTCGGAGGTGGCGGAACTGACCATGCCTTGGTGGCGGGCGGCATGAAGATTGTTCATTTGTAATCAGAATGTGAAAAGTGTTACCTGAATACACATCTGTTGTCCGACAATCCGACCCAGTAAGCTTGTGCTGTCATTTTTCGGGCGCACTATAGCGGTGTCACCACGGCAAAGTTACATCGGCCAGTGGTGAGGTTGAGCAAAAGGTGAACGGGTAGCCATAAGCGACCCAGGGGCATCTGGCTCAAATATTGTGTACCACACAATGGCTTTACAGCGAGCCTTGAGATTGATGTATCAAGAAGGCCGCTGATCAAAGCATTGTCGTTCATTGAAGGAGAAGGATGATGAACACGATCTTTCGGTCAGCAGGGCAAGTTTCCGAGAAGGCACTGTCGCCTTTGAAGGCTCAGCCGCTGCTCTACAGAGCGTTGCAATTGGTATTTGCGCTGGCTGCGTATGCAGCAGGTATTTACCTGGTGAATATGGCGACCCCGGAAGCACGGATTCCGGTGATTCTGTTCGCCGTTTACTTCCTGCCTGCGGTGCTTCGCGCCTGGCTGCAATTGTATTGGCAGCTGCGTGGCGATAGCCGTGCACAGGATGTAAATACCCGCCACACGGCGTAATCAAGACAGCCTGAGACAGTGCCCGGCGGCAGGGCGTGACGCCTCTTTACGGCGTCATCTCTGCCGCAGTATGCGCTGCTTCTGGCGATTCCAGTCGCGCTCTTTCTCTGTGGCGCGCTTGTCGAACTTCTGCTTGCCTTTGGCCAGTGCGATGTCGCACTTGGCGAACCCTTTCTTCCAGTACAGGCTCACCGGTACGCAGGTGAAGCCGTCTTTCTGTACGCCGCCAAATACCCGCCCCAGCTCACGACGGTGCAGCAGCAGTTTGCGCGTGCGTGTCGGGTCCGGGTTAACGTGGGTGCTGGCGGTGTTGAGGGGCTCGAAACGGGCACCGAACAGGAAGGCCTCGCCGTTTTTCAGCAAGACGTAGGCTTCTGTCAGGTTGCCTTTGCCGGCACGCAGGGACTTCACTTCCCAGCCTTCCAATACCAGGCCGGCTTCGAAGTGCTCTTCCAGATGATATTCGTGGCGTGCCTTGCGGTTTTGCGCAATGGTGGCCGACGGTGCTTTGGCTTTCTTGTTGGCTTTTCCCATAGGGCGGCGATTATAGAGCAAGGGGAGAGTGGCTGATAGCGGTTTGTCTGCTGTGGCCGGTGCCGGGTGAGTGACTGCTTACCATCTTTGTGCTGTTGCTGGCGGTCACTTGAGCCGCCCTGCCAAAAAAAAGACAATACCGCCACGCGAACAAGGGTAATGGTGTTATGAAGCAAGAAAACAAGTCGGTCCATGGGGTATGGGGCAGCCGCTGGGTGTTTATTCTGGCGGCAACCGGGTCGGCAGTGGGGCTGGGTAACATCTGGCGCTTTCCGTATATCACCGGGGAAAACGGTGGCGGTGCCTTTGTGCTGCTGTATTTGCTGTGTATTGCGGTGGTGGGGATTCCCATCATGGCCGCGGAGGTGATGCTGGGTCGCAAGGGTGGGCTGAGCCCGATCAACACCATGCGCAAGCTTGCCGGTGAGAGCAAGGTGACACAGCGCTGGGCGGG
>NZ_LWFX01001436.1:0-1105 GCF_001635175.1 Alcanivorax sp. HI0083
GAACAACACGCCACCCCGGTACACCGGGAAGCCGTAGCCGTAGATCCAGATCACATCCACATCCAGTGGACGGGCAGCGATGCCTTCTTCCAGGATTTTGGCACCTTCGTTCACCATCACATACATGCAACGCTCCAGGATTTCCTGGTCGCTGATCTCACGCGGGGTGATGCCGTTATCACTGCGGTATTGTTCAATAATGCCGTCCACAGCGGTTGAAGGTACAGGGGTACGATCGCCGTCTTTATAGTCAAATACGCCGGCCTGGGTTTTCTGGCCCAGACGTCCCGCCTCCACCAGCTCGTCAGTCCAGTTACGTGCCGGACCATTGGCCGGATCTTCCTTGCGCAGCTCTTCACGAATGCGGTAGCCCACATCCATGCCCGCCAGATCAGACATGGCAAACGGCCCCATGGGGAAGCCCAGGTCGAACAACACCTTGTCCACCTGCTGGGGGCTGGCACCTTCGTTGACCAGCTCCACGGCTTCCGCCTGACGGCGATGCAACATGCGGTTGCCCACAAAGCCATGACACACCCCAACCAGCACACCGACCTTGCCAATCCGGCGGCTCAGGTCCATCACAGTGGCGATTACCTCATCCGAGGTTTTCTCACCGCGAACATTTTCCAGCAACTTCATGACATTGGCCGGGCTGAAGAAATGCATGCCCATGACATCTTCCGGGCGGCCAGTGAAGCTGGCGATACGATCCACGTCCAGCGTGGAGGTGTTGGTAGCAAGAATGGCACCGGGCTTGCACACCCGATCCAGTTCGCTGAACACGGCTTCTTTCACATCCATGTTTTCGAACACGGCTTCAATCACCAGGTCCACATCGCTCAGATCATCGTAGCTCAAGGTGGGCTGAATCAGCGCCATGCGCTGTTCCACCTGCTCATCGGTGATACGGCCTTTTTTTTCGGTGTTTTCGTAGTTCTTGCGAATCACCGCCACACCGCGCTCCAGCGCGTCTTCCTTCACCTCCAGAAGGCGCACGGGAATCCCGGCATTGGCAAAGTTCATGGCGATGCCACCGCCCATGGTGCCGGCACCGATCACCGCCACCTGGTTGATCTCGCGCTTGGGGGTGTTCTTGTCCAGG
>NZ_LWFX01001437.1:0-1280 GCF_001635175.1 Alcanivorax sp. HI0083
ATGACACCGATGATCTGGTTATCCCCGGTACGCACTTCTACCCGCCAGCGCCCCTTTGATGGCACAGGAATATGGCGCTTGTGAGACCAGGTGCGAAACCCGGATTCGCGGCCACCAAAGACCTTCAAGGGAATGCGGTCCACCTGTTCGCCATCACGAAACCAGTAGTGATAGACCTCCTGGCCCAGCCCCAACGGCGCCTTGATGGCCGTGTAGGCATACAGCCCCCCTGCCACTTCATCGGCACTGAACACCTCACCACTCACCAGCGGTTTGCGCTCGGCGCGATTGAATGACAACGCAACGGCCCGTTCCTGCAGGGACAACGTCAGCGGTGGCACCAGCGGGGCCAGCCAGCGCGGGGACAACGCGATCAGGCACGAGACCAGGATCAGCCCGAGCCAGCGAAACCATTTTCGCGGCCCGCCAAATCGCCAGAAGCTGGGCAACGCAAACAGGGCCGTGAGCCAGCCCGCCCACGCCAGTGCCGAATCCGTGCTCCAGTGGAAGATCAGCGGCAACAGCACCAGCAACGCCACAAATAACGCCCAGGCGTGAAAGCCGAAATACAGTGCCCGGTGTCGGGCCAGCCAGAAATAAACCGGGTCGATGATGCTGATGGCCGCCGCACTGACTACCAGGGTGGTGAAGAAAATATATTCCGCGCCACCGGACCATTGCAGCAGCACGAACGGCAGGCTGAAAAAGAACGCCTCCTGATGCACCGCCTGGAACAGCAACTTGAGCATGCCCTGGGGCAGGCCATCAAAGCGGGTACCGATCACCTTGTTCTGCCAGATCCCCTCGGTGAGCAGCAAGAGCCAGCTGAACACCAGCAGCCCGGTCAGCACCGCCGCTAACCACGGTTGGCGATCCACCAGAAAATAACTGCTCAGGCCCAGCGAGAAGCTGATCAGCGCCCAGACATGGCGAATCTGATAGAGCTTTTCAGTGAGGGTTTGTAGCGTCAGCGGCAAAGTGTGGCTCCGTCGAGGGGTTGCGTCTTCGACGTACTATAGCCCTGTGGGTTCCCGATGGCAGCAAAGGCTCTCCCGTTTCCCGATGGCCACCTGGCACTTGTAGGCGTTCCCTTCCAGGGGACGAACGAAAATCGCTCCGCATCTTTCCGTCTATTGCGATAATAAAAGAACAGGCGAAACTCAGAATCTACCGATGATCCTCCGGATCTTTTTCGCGCTTCGCGCGGTTCGTCCCCTGGAAGGGAACGCCTACAAGGGGCAGAGGAAGGAATAGCGTGGCGCGAACGCCACGCGGAGAAG
>NZ_LWFX01001438.1:0-1438 GCF_001635175.1 Alcanivorax sp. HI0083
TCGGTTCTGACATCAGCCGTGCCCGCATCCGCCACGCCATTGAGATATTGGGTGGGGTATCCAAGAAGCAGATGAAGAAGCTGGAGAAGGCTTACCGGGATCTGCCGGTGGGTTGAAAGTCTGACCGACTGGGGGCGAGTTGCGAGAAGCGAGTTTCGAAGAGCAAAACCTGAAACTCGCTCATGCCTGAAGGTTTTCGCGACTCGAAACTCGTCACTCGCTACTGCTTTTGCCCAGTTTTTCAGCAACTTGCTCAGGATGTAGTCAAATCGACTTCATTCTGAAAAAAAACCGCTGGCTGGCGCTTGACAGGGTAGGGGTGGCCGGTAGAATACGCCGCACCTACCGGGATGCACCTGATCCCACTGGTATTTGGGGCTATAGCTCAGCTGGGAGAGCGCAACACTGGCAGTGTTGAGGTCAGCGGTTCGATCCCGCTTAGCTCCACCAAACACGTCCCCTTCGTCTAGTGGCCCAGGACACCGCCCTTTCACGGCGGTAACAGGGGTTCGACTCCCCTAGGGGACGCCAAATAGAAAAGCCTCACTCGAAAGAGTGGGGCTTTTTTATGGCCGCTTTACGGCCGTAACACGTTTTACGCAACATGCATCACGCTACAGGTCAGGCCTGATCTTGCGGTCCCAGGATAAGCCGCAAGTAGTGAATGCCTCTCTCCTATGCGTCGCTTACTGGAAACACTGCTTCCTGCGTTAACTCAGCCGGCGGATGGTAAGGGTGTGGGCGATTTTTTCGCCGTCCCAGATGTATTCGTAGTGAGCGCTGGGGGTAATGCTGGCGATAATTTGCGGGGTCAGCAGGGCGTAGCAATGGCTGCCGGCAGCTCGCACCGATTCGTAATGAATGCCGCTGTGTTGTTGGTCCCGTAATTGCTGACCGAGCAGGTGGGCTGCGCTGTAATCATCGGGCGCATGCCAGCGTGGGTGGTCGCTGGCGGGGGTGATATCGATGAGTGTCGCGGTGAAATTGACCTTCAGACCGCGCATCACGATGCGGTCATATTTGAGGCCATCCACCTGCTGGAAGTAGCGTTGCTGGTGATAGCGGGTTTCGGCGATGGCCGTTGCCATGCGGTCGGCGCAATAGAATACGCCGTAATGGCCCGCAGAGAAGCGCGAACCGGCCGGGTTCACATGCACGAAAGGGCCCAGGGCGTAGTTGCAACCGGGGATGCCCCAGGGGCGCTGATCGGGCGGTACCCGGTTCAGCTCGCCAACATCATTCTGCAGGCGTGGATTGGTGAGTGCCTGCACCGCAAACAGCGCATCGAAGTCAGCCTGGTCCGCCACATCATCGAAGATGGCGATGGGGGGGTATTTGCCATTGACCAGCCGGTAGGCGATTTGTCCGCGTAGCGTGGTACATGGCAAGGCATCGGTATTCGGTTCACTCAGCCCCATTGGCCGCCTCGCAGGCTGTC
>NZ_LWFX01001439.1:0-780 GCF_001635175.1 Alcanivorax sp. HI0083
CCACATAAAGATCGATATTCCAAAATCCAGGATCCTCCGAAGCATTGTTTGGGTCAGCATCGTATTTCTGCAGCTCCACTGAAGAGCTCTGAACTGCGTAGCTCNACCCAGCAACATCTACAGAGCTAGCTTTCTCAAGCTGCTCTTCAAGAGCAGCAATACGGCTATTGCTTTCATCAATAGCAGCAGCCAGGGCCTGAAAGTTTGCATTGACATCGTCCGCAACCGCGTTCGTACCTTGCACAAACGCATTCGGCACAGTTACTTCCGCCACAGCCACAGAACTTGCCATTGCAGCAGCCAGAGCAGTCATCATAAATGTTTTCATTGTGTCGTTCCTTCTTCTGTATTTAGTTGGCGAACCGGCTTACTGCCAGTTCGCTTCGTCCCATTTGGTTTCGTCCCAAACTGCACCAACAGCTTCCACTATGCAGGCATCAACCGCTGTACTCGGCACACATGGGTCTTCAGGCTCGGGGTCGGCATTGTCACCAACGCCATCATTGTCGCCATCCAGGGTTTCCTCACTATCGTCCGGAAACACGTCAGCATTATCGCCAACGCCATCGCCGTCCGAATCGGCAGTTTCACCAGAATCATTCGGGAAGGCATCCCCGTTATCACCAACGCCATCGCCATCACTGTCGGCGGTTTCGTTTGCGTCATCCGGGAAAGCGTCCGCGTTGTCACCGACACCGTCGCTGTCGCTATCGGCCGTTTCTTCCGGATCATTCGGGAAGGCATCCGTGTTATCGCCTACAAAATCACCATCACTATCGG
>NZ_LWFX01001440.1:0-634 GCF_001635175.1 Alcanivorax sp. HI0083
GAAATCGTCCCGAAAAGCCAGCATGCCGATTTTTCCCTGAACGAGGGTGACGTGGTGGAAATCGTCCATGCCATCGGCGGCGGCTGACACTCACACCTGAATTGCCCTGACAGCCAATTACTTACCGAATTATCGAGGCCAGAATGTCCGATCTGCTTACCATTGCCGGAAACACCTACTCCCGCCTGCTGATCGGTACCGGCAAATACAAGGATTTTGACGAGACCCGTGACGCCATCGAAACCAGCGGCGCCGAAATCGTCACCGTCGCCATCCGCCGTACCAATATCGGCCAGAATGCAGACGAGCCCAACCTGCTCGACTACATCACTCCGGACAAATACACCATCCTGCCCAACACCGCCGGCTGCTTTACCGCCGAAGATGCGGTGCGTTGCTGCAAGCTGGCGCGGGAACTGCTGGATGGCCACGACCTGGTGAAACTGGAAGTGCTCGGCGACCAGAAAACCCTGTACCCGAACATAACCCACACCCTGCATGCCGCCCGCGAACTGATCGACGACGGCTTCAAGGTGATGGTTTACACCAACGACGACCCCATCGTGGCAAAAGAACTGGAAGACATGGGTTGCGTGGCAGTGATGCCGCTGGGCTCGCTGATCGGCTCCGGGCT
>NZ_LWFX01001441.1:0-8209 GCF_001635175.1 Alcanivorax sp. HI0083
TCAACGCCATGCACCGCGCCCAGGACCAACTGGCCGGCAACGGCATCGAGACCCTGCCGATCAAGATGAAAAAATAAAACGCCTGATGCATAACGCCCAATGCCGGACGTAACCCCGTCTGGCGTCGGGCATCAGGCATCCTGCTTTTCCTCCTTGAAATCCCCCACCTGTGCCCACACTTCCTTTGCTACGCGTAAAAAGGAGAATTCCCGTGGAGCAGTATCGCGGTACAACCATTGTTTCTGTTCGCCGAGGTAACAACGTGGTCATCGGTGGCGATGGCCAGGTCAGCCTGGGCAACACTGTCATGAAGGGCAACGCCCGCAAGGTCCGTCGGCTTTTTCACGGCAAGGTGATTGCCGGTTTCGCCGGCGGCACCGCCGACGCCTTTACCCTGTTTGAACGTTTCGAAGCCCAGCTGGAAAAGCACCAGGGCCATCTGGTGCGCGCTGCTGTGGAGCTGGCCAAGGACTGGCGCACCGACCGTGCCCTGCGCCGCCTGGAAGCCCTGCTGGCGGTAGCCGACAAGGAAAGCTCGCTGATCATCACCGGCAACGGTGACGTGATCGAGCCGGAAAAAGATGGCCTGATTGCCATCGGCTCCGGCGGCCCCTTTGCCCAGTCCGCGGCCACCGCCCTGCTGGATAATACCGACCTGCCGGCCCGCGATATCGTCGCCAAGGCGCTCACCATTGCCGGCGACATCTGCATTTACACCAATCACAACCACACCTTCGAAGAGCTGGACGGTTAACCATGGCTTCCCTGACACCCNAAGACATTGTCTCCGAACTCAATCGCCACATCGTCGGTCAGGACGCGGCCAAGAAAGCCGTGGCTCTGGCGCTGCGTACCCGCTGGCGCCGCATGCAACTGCCCGCCGAAATGCGCGCGGAAGTGGCCCCCAAGAACATTCTGATGATTGGCCCCACCGGGGTGGGTAAAACCGAAATCGCCCGCCGCCTGGCCAAACTGGCCGACGCCCCCTTTATCAAGGTGGAAGCCACCAAATTCACCGAGGTGGGCTACGTGGGCCGCGATGTGGAATCGATCATCCGCGACCTGATGGAAATGGCCATCAAACTGCTGCGCGACAAGGAAATCGCCCGTGTGGGCAGCCAGGCCGATGATGCCGCCGAAGAGCGCATCCTCGACGCCCTGCTTCCCGCCGCACGCGCAGAAGACGGCAGCGCCAACGACAGCACCGACAGCAAAACCCGCCAGATCTTTCGCAAGAAACTGCGTGAGGGCGAGCTGGACGACAAGGAAATCGACGTGGACGTGGCCAGCCAGCCCGCCGGCGTCGACATCATGGCGCCCCCTGGCATGGAAGAAATGACCAGCCAGCTGCAACAGATGTTCTCCAAGATGGGCGGCAACCAGCAGCGCAAGAGCCAGAAACTCAAGGTACGCGAAGCCTATCGACTGATCCGCGACGAAGAAGCCGCCCGTTTCGTCAATGAAGACGAGCTGAAAGTGCAGGCCATCGACGTGGTGGAAAACAACGGCATCGTGTTCATCGATGAAATCGACAAGGTGGCCAAGCGCGGCGAAGGCGGCGGTACCGACGTGTCCCGCGAAGGGGTACAGCGCGATCTGCTGCCGCTGATCGAGGGTTCCACCGTCTCCACCAAGTACGGCATGGTGAAAACCGATCACATCCTGTTTATCGCCTCCGGCGCCTTCCACCTGTCTCGCCCCAGCGACCTGATCCCCGAACTGCAGGGCCGCCTGCCGATTCGCGTGGAACTGAGCCCGCTGAGCCCGGACGACTTCCAGCGCATTCTCACCGAGCCCAAATGCTCGCTCACCGAGCAATACAAGGCGCTGCTGGAAACCGAAGGCCTGAACCTGGAGATCAGCGACGACTGCATCCGCCGCATTGCAGAAGTGGCCTGGCAGGTCAACGAACGCACCGAAAACATCGGCGCACGCCGCCTGCACACGGTGCTGGAAAAACTGCTGGAAGAAATCAGCTTCGACGCCGATTCCCTGGCCACCCAGTACCACGACAAGCCACTGGTACTGGACGCCGAAGCCGTGGATCGCTACCTGGGCGAACTGGCCGACGACGAAGACCTGAGCCGGTATATTCTGTAAATCGTCTGAAGTCTGACGACGGACGTCTGACGCCAATTTGTTTTGCGTCAGACGTCTGACTTCCGACGTCCGACCGCTTTCCTGCTATTATCCCTGCCGGAGGGAACACCATGACCGCCGGCGAACAACTGCAACAGTATCTCGAACGTTTTTTTGCGCTGCGCCAGCACGGCGACGATGCGGTCTTTGTGGCACGGCTACGCCGGCTGCAGGACTGGCAAGGCGAGCGCCTCAGGCACACCCATGCCCACCTTCTTGATGACCCGGCAACCGCCGAGGGAGTCCGCTTCCTGCTGGAAGAAGTCTATGGTGGCCGCGAGCTGCTGCCGGTGGCACGGGAAATCCGCCGCGCTCTGCCCAGGGCCATGAAACTGCTGCCGGATAAAGTCATGGCCACCTCCGCCAGCGCACTGGAAGCGGCTATCCTCACCCAGGAGCTGGACGAGGCAGTCACCGACATTCTCGGCGAGCAGCTTGATCAACCCATCGATGAAGCCACCTATCTAGCGGGATTTCGCCAGCCGAACCATCACCAGGATCGCCAACGGCAGCTGCAGCTGGTGGCCGAACTGGGTCATCGACTGGATCGCTATATCCGCTCGCGAATGCTCCACGCCACTTTCAAAATGGTTCGCAAACCGGCCCATGCGGCGGGCTTTGCGAACCTGTATGATTTCATGGATCGCAGTTTCCGGGTGATGAAACCCGTTCCCAGCGTTGGCTTGCTGCTGGAGCAGCTGGCCACCCGGGAAGACGCCATCATGGAAAAGGTTTTCGCCTGTCACCCATCGCCTTTCGAGAATTGATATGTCCGACGACAGCAAGGTCACACACTTCGGCTACCAGCAGGTGCCATGGCAGGAAAAACAGCAAAAAGTGGCCGGCGTATTCCGCTCCGTGGCGGGCAAATACGATGTGATGAATGACCTGATTTCCATGGGCAGCCATCGCATTCTCAAGCGCATGACCATCGAGCTGGCCGGCATTCGACCGGGCCACAAAGTGCTCGACCTGGCAGGCGGCACCGGCGACCTGGCCATCAAATTTTCCCGGCTGGTGGGCGAAACCGGCCAGGTGGTGCTGGCCGACATCAACGACGCCATGCTCGACGTGGGCCGCGACCGCCTGTTCGATGCCGGCTGCAGCCACAACACCCAGGTCACCCAGGTGAACGGCGAATGCCTGCCCTTTGAAGACAACAGCTTTCACTGCATCACCATTGCCTTCGGCCTGCGCAACATCACCGACAAGGACGCAGCCCTGCGCTCCATGCTGCGGGTCCTCAAGCCCGGCGGCCGCCTGCTGGTGCTGGAGTTCTCCACGCCCACCAACAAGCACTTGGCCAAAGCCTACGACGCCTACTCCTTTGCCGTGTGGCCCAAGCTGGGCAAGCTCATCGTCAACGACGCCGACAGCTACCAGTACCTGGCGGAATCCATTCGCATGCACCCGGATCAGGACACCCTGCAGGGCATGATGGACAACGCCGGCTTTGCCCGTACCGAATACTTCAACATAATCGGCGGCATCGTGGCCCTGCACAGAGGATTCAAGTTTTGAGCCTGAAAGACCAGTCACGCTCTCCGGGCCTGCTGTCCACCACCGCCCTGGCCACCGTGGAGCGAGCCATCAACACCGCCCTGCGTTCCGATCCGGCCAGCGCCGATCGCCTGGCCGTACACGCCGGGCGACTCATCGCCATTGAGGTGACACTGCCGCCCATGGCCATCTACGGGCTGATCGTGGAAGACGGTGTAGAGCTCTACCACCGCAGCGACGCCACCCCGGACGTGGCAGTGAAAGGCAGCCCCATGGACCTGGCCTCGCTGCTGCTCAACTGGAAAACCCGCCCCGGCGTGATCGGTGGCCCCGTGGACATCACCGGCAACCGGGATTTTCTGCAAGAGCTACAACAGATCGCCAACCACCTGCAGATCGACTGGGGCGCCATTCTGGAGCCTGTCACCGGTTCCGAGCTGGCCCAGCAACTGGATTACAGCGCCCGCCGCCTGTTCGGCTGGGCGAAGCAAGCCGCCACCCGCCTCACCGAACAACTGGGCGATTATGTGGGCAACGAATCCGGGCTGATTCCCAGCCGCCGTGACGTTTACGAATTCGGTCACGACGTGGATGAACTGCGCATGGACGTGGATCGTCTGGATGCCCGCATTCAGCGGCTGAAAACCCGCGCGCCGTCCGCATCATCCTCTTCGCCCTCATCGCCACAGGATTCCGGGAGCGCAACACACTGATGCCACCGATTACCCGCATACTGGTGGTGATCCATGTGATCTGCCGCTACCGGCTGATATCCCTGCTACCCGCTCATCCAGCCAAAGGCCTGCTACTGGTCCTGCAGTACCTGATGCCGGCCAGCTGGCTCGGCACCGGCGAGCTGAGCGAAGGCGAACGCCTGCACAAAGCACTGGAGCGGCTGGGGCCCATCTTCATCAAATTCGGCCAGCTGCTGGCCACGCGACAGGACATGCTCCCCCCGGAGTGGACTGCCGCCCTCGCCCGCCTGCAGGATCAGGTCGCCCCTTTCGATGGCGAGCAGGCCAGAGCCCTGGTGGAAGCCAGTCTGCCGCAACCCTTTGATGAGGTGTTCCGCGACTTCGACAGCACGCCCATGGCCGCCGCCTCCGTAGCACAGGTGCATGCCGGCACCCTGCACAACGGCCAACAGGTGGTGGCCAAGGTGCTGCGCCCCACCATTCGCCCGGTGGTGGAGCGGGACCTGAAGGTGATGGCCTTCGGTGCCCGCTGGCTGGAACGCCTGTGGCGTGATGCCCGCTATTTCCGCCCGGCCCGGGTGGTACAGGACTACCGGGAGATCATCCTCGGCGAACTGGATCTGGCCGCCGAAGCGCGCAACAGCGAAACCATGCGCCGGCATTTTCTGTTCAGTCCGCTGCTGCACATTCCCGCCATTCATCTTGAATTGTCCAGCCCCACCGTGATCATCATGGATCGCATCCATGGTATTCCGGTGAACGATATCGAGCGCATCAAGGCCGCTGGCATCGACCCAAAAGTGTTGGCCGAGCGCGGCGTGGAGATTTTCTTCGCCCAGGTCTTCCGCTTCAACTTCTTCCATGCGGATATGCACCCGGGCAATATTTTCGTTAACCCCGAACACCCGGAGTCGCCCCAGTACATGGCCGTGGACGCCGCCATCGCCGGGCGCCTGTCCAAGGACGACCTGAACATACTTGGGCGCATGGTGCTGGCGGTGATGCGCGAAGACTACAGCGCCCTGGTGGATGCGGTGATCCGCGCTGGCTGGAATACGGCTCCCATCGACCGGCCCCGGTTTGAACGGGCAGTGATCGATATCATCGAGCCCGTCCGCTCCGCCCAGCTGGATCAACTGGAATTCGCGCCCCTGATCATGAAACTGTTCGATATGGTTCGCGCCTACCATATCGAAATGCCGGTGCAGTACATCCTGCTAATGAAAACCCTGGTTCACATCGAGGGACTGGGGCGCAGCATTTATCCCCAGCTGGATATCTGGAACACCGGGCGCCCCTTGCTGGAAGCCTGGATGCTGGCCGAATACGGCCCCAGCGCCACGCTGAAGAAGCTGCAGAATCGCCTGCCGGAATGGACCGCCCAGCTTCCGGACATGCCCGACCTGCTCCGCGACGGACTGGAAAGCCTGCGCGACCTGCCCTACCAGCAGGACCGCCTGGAAGCCCGTTTCGAACAACAACTGGTGCGCCATCGCCACAAGCTGTTTGCCGGCCTCGCCGGGCTCGGCTGTGCCGGCGCGGCCCTGTGGCTGGCAACGCCCCATTTCAGCTGGCCACTGGCTGCTGGCGCCGTGCTGCTGGTGAGCTGGAGCTGGCGGCGCTAGACTGTGGGCCTGCACAAACACCGTGCTCAATGTTCGTAGGAGCTTGCTTGCAAGCGAACCATCACCCTTCGCCAGCAAGCAGGCTCCTGCATAAAGACCGCTAGTTCGACCACGAAGAATACACAGCCTATGTCAGATATACTCAGCGAGCTGCACCAGGTACTCGAATCGCGCAAGGGCGCCGATCCGGATAGCTCCTATGTGGCCAGCCTCTACGCCAAGGGCCTGAACAAGATCCTGGAAAAAGTCGGCGAAGAAGCGGTGGAAACCATTCTTGCGGCCCGGGATGCCGAAGTCAGTGGCGACAACCAGGCACTGATCAGCGAAACCGCCGATCTATGGTTCCACTCCCTGGTGATGTTGGCCAAACTGGGCGAACACCCGGACAAGGTTCTGGCAGAATTGCAACGACGTTTTGGCCTGTCCGGCCATGATGAAAAAGCCGCACGCAGCGGTAAACACTAACGCACATTAACGCGGCCCCTACTTTTTCGGAGAGAAAACCATGTTTTCCGGCATCAGCATTTGGCAGTTACTGATTCTTCTGGCCATCGTGGTCCTGTTGTTCGGCACCAAGAAACTGCGCAACATGGGCGGCGATCTGGGCGGCGCGGTGAAAGGCTTCAAGAACGCCATGAAAGATGGCGAAGACGAGCAGGACCAGAAACGTCTGGCTGACGACGAGCAGCCTGATAACGAGCAACAAGCCGGGCAAAAAAGCGAACAGAACAAGGAAAAGGACAAGGCCTGATTCCTGTCGCCTTTTCGGCGACACAGTCCGGACCAAATCCTGCTAAACCGAGGTTGCGATGTTCGATATCGGCTTTGCCGAACTCACCCTGATCTTCATTATCGGCCTGGTGGTACTGGGGCCGGAGCGACTGCCCACCGTCGCCCGCACCCTCGGCCACTGGATCGGTCGTGCCCGCTCCACCTTCAACCACCTGAAGAACGAGCTGGAACGTGAAGCCGTGACCCAGGACATGCAGGAGCGCATGGAAAAGCAGATGCGCCAGATGGGGCTGGATGAAGACAGCATCCGCGAAGCCAAAGACAGCCTGCTGAGCCCGGAACAAATTGCCCGCTCACGGGCACCGCGCAGCGAACAGCCCCATAGCGACGCTCTGAACGCGGATGACGCCGACACCGGCCAGCGCACCAACGACCAGCCCCAGGACCCCACCCGCCATGACTGATGCCAGCAACGACGCCGGCCAGCCGCTGATTGCGCACCTGCTGGAACTGCGCAATCGCCTGCTCAAGGCCATGGCCGTCATTTTTATCGTTTTCCTGTGTCTGTTCGCGTTTTCCCGCGAGCTCTACACCTTGGTAGCCAAACCGCTGATGGACGCCATGCCTGCCGGCACCAACATGATTGCCACCGGCGTGGCCTCGCCCTTCCTGGCGCCGTTCAAGCTGACCCTGTACCTGAGCGTCTTCGCCGCCATGCCGTTCATTCTCCACCAGGCCTGGGCCTTTGTGGCTCCCGGTTTGTACAAGCATGAAAAGAAATTGGCGATACCGCTGCTGGCCAGCAGCGTCCTGCTGTTCTATGGCGGCGCCGCCTTTGCCTATTTCGTGGTATTCCCGTTGATGTTCCAGTTCTTCACCGCCATCGCCCCGGAAGGGGTGGCCGTGACCACGGACATCAGCAGCTACCTGGATTTTGTACTGGCGCTATTTCTGGCCTTCGGGCTGGCGTTCGAGTTGCCCATTGCCATCGTGCTACTGGTGAGCACCGGGGCCACCACGGTGGAAAAACTGAGCAAGGCCCGCGCCTATGTGGTGGTGGGTTGTTTCGTGATCGGCATGCTGCTGACACCACCGGACATCATCAGCCAGACCCTGCTGGCGATTCCCATGTGGTTTTTGTTCGAGATGGGACTGCTCGCCGCCCGGATGGTAAAGAAACAGGCTCAGGCCCCGTCAGCGTAACGCCATCCTGGCTAATGCTGAGTGATGGACCGGAATAACTCGCGTGGGTCGAATTAGCCGCGAAGCGGCGTAATCCGACATCCAGAGATGGGTAGCACTGAAGGCCTCCGGGATTGGCCCAACCGGTCCTAGAACCGGTAACCACTGCCTGGAGCAGGAATCGGCGCGGGCACAGGAAACGCCGGCGGCTCCTCCCCCCCTCCCTCAGCGGGCGACTCGGGCGCCTCTTCCGCTTTCGCCACCTCGGCAGCACAATCATTGTCCTGCATGAAATCCACCAGGCGCTGCTGCACCGCCGGGTCCCGGGTACTTTCC
>NZ_LWFX01001442.1:0-2371 GCF_001635175.1 Alcanivorax sp. HI0083
ACTCCAGACCCCATCGGCATTGGTGGTAACGGTGGACGTGAAGCCACTGCCATCGGCACATTCTGCGGTAACGGTGCCGGTCTGGATGGCGGCACCGACGGCTGCAGTACCAGAAAGGCTTGACGCGGCAGGCGCAGACGGCCCGCCGCCTCCGCCATTACCGCTCGAACTATCGCGACTGCTGTCGCCGCCACAACCTGCCACGGCCAGGATGACCCCCAGCAGTCCGGCACGAAACACGAACTTCCCTATTGTTGGCTGCATACCCGATCCCCACGCTGCCTGATTAAAATGGATACTGGCAGCATAGGAGTGGTGGGGAAATTTCAGCACCCCCTAAACAGGGGGGAGGAAACCGGTAAGCACGGGGGGCTCGTTCAGGAGGGATTTACCAGCCCCATATGGATCGCTTTCAGGGTCGCTTCCGCACGGGTATTGACCTGCAGCTTGGCATAGACGTCTTTCATGTAACCGGCCGCCGTATAATGGGAAATACCCAGTTTCTGAGCTGCATGCTTCACGCTCAATCCCTTAGCGATCAAGGTCAGCATGTCCTTTTCTCTCCCGGTCAGGGTCGCTTCCTTTTCGCCAAAGACGGGATGAAACTGCTCAAGTACGCACCGGGCAATGGAGGCTGACAACGGAGGGCGACCAGCAAGGATGCCGGACAACTGATTACTGAATTCGGCCTCGGTATCATCTTTCAACAAGTATCCATCCGCCCCGGACCGCAAGGAACCAAAAAGATGCTCGGCATCATCAAAGATGGTGGTGACCACACACATCGCCTGGCGATTGGCTTCCTTGAAGGGTCGAATCAGTCCAACACCATTCCCATCGGGCAAGCCCAGATCAATCAACGCCAGATCATAGGCGTGCGCATCGATTTTATCCCGGGCTTGCGCCAGCGTTCCCGCCTGGTCTATCTGTGTCGGCGACAGCAGGCTGGCCACCTGTCCGTGCAGCCACTGAGCCACATCAGGCAGATCTTCCACAATCAATACCTGCCTGATTGCATCCATGCTTGCACTCCAAATCCGCGAAAATAAAAATGTGAACCGAATCACGCAAATAATATATTCTTCAATCGTCCAAAAACAGATTGTTCTAATCACCGTAGTAGTAATCGGTGGCAACCCCATGGATCAACCCCCGAAAAACGGGGGTGAGGTAATGTCATTGCACATAGGGAACATGCATGCTTTCGCTGAAAACACGAATTATTACCGGGCTTTTTCTGGTGGCACTGTATGGCCTGATGGCTATCGCAACGGCACTCACCCTGCCCACTAGTGACATCACCTTCCAACAGAAGGCCGAGCAGCTTGTCGCGGATATTCCTGGCACGGGCGAGATTCTTCTCACGGCGTTCAGCAATGGCCGATCCTCACGTCCTGCCGCCCCCTTCCTGCTACTGGAAGAGCCTGATGTTCTGCCTCACTACACCGAGCTCAATGTGTTTTTCGAAACTCACCGCGAGCTATCCCAATGGCTTTCCGATGGCCAGCTGATGCTGGTGGATGATGCGGGCAACACTTATCCCGTACAGTTACAGCAACGGCACCTGACCCAACTCCCCGGCCTTTTCTGGTTACAGCTGGTCTGCGGATTGGCTGGCATGGTGATTTGCATTCTTGTCTGGGTACCAGCAAAACACGAGGTGGCCATTACCTCATTTGCGGTAACAGGCCTGAGTTATGTGCTTTTTTCCTCGGCTGCCGCCATTTACAGCACTCGCGATTTCTTCATCTCCGGCACGTTGTTCGCCTGGCTTTCAGGGCTTAACCATCTAGGCGCCTTGTTGTTTTCTGCCTCTCTCGCCGCCTTCTTGTGGAACTACCCGCGCCAGTTCCCTTCACGTTGGCTCACCACAGGGTTTTATCTGGCATTTTGCGTAGCCATTGTCATCGATCAAACTCAACAGGTGGCCAGCCCTGTTGACGGTTTCCATTCCTGGGTAATGGCAATCTTTCTGGCAGGACTGCTGGGGTCAATCTGGCAGTGGCGGCAGACAAGACAGCAACCGGGTGACCGCTCCGCATTACGTTGGGTCGTCATTTCCATTGTTGCGGGTACCGCTTTTTTTGCCGGCGGCATGATCCTTCCTGCGATGCTTCAGATCGCGCAACCAGCGTCACAGGGGCTGCTTTTCACGACCTTCCTGCTGATGTATCTGGGCATGGCACTGGGCGTGGTAAGGCATCGGCTTTTCGCACTCGAACCGTGGTGGTTTTCGTTATGGTCCTGGTTGCTGGGCGGCCTCTTTATCATGCTCACGGATCTGTTGCTGGCCATGATGCTCAGCCTGTCCGGGCCGCTCACCCTGACCCTGTCCGTAGCCTTTATTGGCTGGCTTTACTTTCCTCTACGC
>NZ_LWFX01001443.1:0-1325 GCF_001635175.1 Alcanivorax sp. HI0083
TGCCTGGAGTGTCGAAAATAACCTGATCACCCCGACATTGAAGCTCAAGCGCAATGAAATCGAAAAACGTTACGCTGATGATATTGCTCAGTGGTCCAAGACGCGCGGGGTTGTTTGGGAGGCTTGAGCACGATGAAAGAGGCGGATCAGTCGCTGGTCCGTCTTCTCGCCGATGGTAACTTTCGTTCCGGTTCAGAGCTTGGGGAGGTGTTGGGTATTTCCCGGGCTGGGGTCTGGAAGCGAGTCCAGCGCCTTGCGGATTTCGGTCTTACTCTGGAATCTGTGAAAGGCAAAGGTTATCGGCTGGCTCAGCCACTGGAGTTGATCGATTCCGATATTGTGCAGCGCCGTCTCGGCGGTGCTGCGGACCTGCATTATCAGTGGGTCACCGGTTCTACCAACGCGGATGCCCTGGCATTGGTAGGGCCTGTTTCCCATCCCCAGGTATTTATCACCGAATGCCAGTTGGCGGGCCGCGGTCGCCGCGGCCGAGTCTGGCAGTCTCCGTTCGCCGCTAATCTGTACGTTTCTGTTCGGTACACGTTGCCTGGAGGCTTTGCCGCCTTGGGAGGGCTGAGTCTGGCGGTTGGCGTGTCTGTTGCCGAGGCGTTGCGTGAGCTTGAGCCGGACCTGCCGATTGCCCTCAAATGGCCCAATGATCTTTTGGTTGATGGTGCCAAGATTGGTGGTGTGTTGATTGAGCTTGCGGGGGAGATGGATGGTCGCGTGGATGTGGTTATCGGTGTGGGCCTCAACGGCCGGATGACGGCGGCCCAGGCTGACGCCATTGACCAGCGCTGGATTGATTTGGCTGCTGTGTTGCCGCAGATGCCATCGCGCACGGATCTCACCAGCCAGGTGATTATCCGATTAATGGATATGCTGGCGCTTTTCGAGGTCCATGGCTTTGACGCCTTTGCCGAATCGTTCGCTAAGCTTGATGCGGTATCCGGCAAGAATGTGGTTGTCAGGGCCGTGGATCAGGAGCTGGTGGGTGTTGCGGCTGGAGTGGCCCCTGATGGCGCGCTATTGCTGAAAACAAAAGATGGGCTGCGCTCCCTGTACGGCGGAGAAGTGAGTTTGAGAATCCAATGAAGCTGTTTGTTGATGTGGGCAATACCGCCATGAAGTGGCGTTACTGCGACGGCGCAACGGTGCATCAGGGTGGCTGCCGCCATGGGCGGGAGTGGTCGCGGGTGGTGGATGTCATGTTGGCGGGGGCTGGGCGGTCGCCTGATGAAATATGGATCGCGTCAGTCGCCGGGCCGGAGGCGGATGCGGTTATTGCCTCTTGTCTTGCGAGTCGCACAGGTTGTCAGCCCCGG
>NZ_LWFX01001444.1:0-970 GCF_001635175.1 Alcanivorax sp. HI0083
CAGACCTTCACGGAACAGGATGAAGAAACTGGCAGACAAGGTTGCCGCCGGGCTAAGGCCATCACCGGACAAGGCATCACTGGCCTGGGCCAGGCCCTGTTGGGCTGCCGCCACCTTGTCGCTCACCTCACTGGCCTCACGATCCCGGTCGATGGCTTCGCGTACCGCCATAAAGCGGGATTCCGCACTGCGCATCAGCTCGCTGTCCACCGCAGCCAGCTGCTGCTCAATCATTTCAAAACCGTCCAGGTAGGCAGACAGCGCCGCCGCCTTGGCCGCCTTCTTATCGCCGGCCTGATACGCCTTGTCCGCATCGGTCAGCTTGTCATGACTCAAGGCGATGAAACGGTTTTTGTTGAACAGCGCACCGGGGGTGCGGCGCAGGTAACCCAGGGCCGCATAGGCCTTCGGGCCTTGCTCCTTGAGCACATCTTCCGGGGCCTGGGCCACCAGGGTGTCCAGGGTGAGAGTACCTTTCATGCCAGGCACGGTGCTGAAAACCTGTTCGCCCTCCTCAGCCACCTGATCGGTAACTGCCTTGGCCCCCACATAGAACGCCAGCGCCCAGCGGTCTTCTTCACTCAGCGTGTCGGCATAGGCGGCCATGCCAGTCCCCTCCACCCCTTGGGTGATGGTGGTGTGCAGTCCCAACAGTGAACGGCCGTTATAGCGCTCCACTTCGGTAAAGTCAGTGGGGGCAGGCTCCAGCGCCGCCCCTGCGGGGCCATCGCCCTTGCCTTGCGCACCATGACAGGCCGCGCAGTGGCTCTGGTACAACGCCGCCGCATGCTCCTGATCCGGGGCCTGCTTGGGCGATACCGGAATACCGTAAACGCTCACCAGCGTCGCACGGATAGATTGCGCCAGAGTCTTGATCTCACTCTCCGCCGCTTTATCGGTTACCGCTTGCTGGAGGTTATTGGCCTGGGTTTGCAGTGTCTGCTTGCCTTCAGCCTCGGGCAGCTCTGCC
>NZ_LWFX01001445.1:0-1291 GCF_001635175.1 Alcanivorax sp. HI0083
TGGAGCTGTGCATTCCCGATAACAGCCTGGCGCGGGTGCAGCTGTACTTCCCGGATCCCTGGCACAAGAAAAAGCACCACAAGCGCCGCATCGTTCAGCCCGCCTGGGTGGCACTGGTACAACGCAAACTGCAACCCGGCGGTATTCTGCACATGGCCACGGACTGGGAAAACTATTCCGAACACATGATGGAAGTGATGAACACAGCCGAGGGGTTCAACAATGTGGCGGGGCCAGGCGTCTTCTCGCCGCGCCCGAGCTGGCGCCCGGAAACCAAGTTTGAGCGCCGCGGGGAAAAACTTGGCCACGGAGTCTGGGACTTGTTGTTCGAGAAAAGCGCTTAACAGTAAAGAATTCGGCCTAAAGGCGGGCAAAGAAAAACCGCAGCGCAGGCTGCGGTTTTTCTTTGCTCAATCTCAGCGGAAGTAGCCTTCCACCCCCAAATTTAAACTGTTGTATTCCAGCTCTTCACCCATTTCATCTTCAAAGCTGTAGAAGGTGTAACCCGCGACAATACCGCCGTTCCCCTGATTGAAAAGAAATTTACCACGCAGGCCATAGAAAAAATCCCGACCATCGCTGCTGCTTTTCGACGTCCCGAGGGCAGTGGTAGTAATGGATTCGCCATCCCAGTTCTGCAAACCCAATGCCCCCCAAGTAAACCGTATCCGCAAGTGGGAACATGATATCAGCCGCCAGGTACAGACCATCGGCATCCACCTCATATTCGCCTATCTTCATTCCACCCGTGAACACCTCTCCGGATTGCTCCCCGAATTGGCGGTAGCCAATACGAAAAGAGGAAGCGCCACTAAAAGCATACCCCCAAGTACAGGTCTGGCCCTGTGCTGGCACCATCATCTTCTACGTTGAAACCACCACCCAGAGCATCTTCCAGCTCATCAGCAAAATTACCGGTATCCAGCGCAAAGCCTCCACCCACAAGAAAGCCCCCTCGCAGGCTATCTTCAACAGCCCAGGAGTTTCCGGTGGCCAAGGCCACCAGCAGCGTCACTAGGGAACCTCTGAAAAACTCCTTGCGTACTCAGTCTTTCAGGCTGGTTCGCAATCTATACCCCATTCGGGGCACAGAGGGCGCGCTTTTGAAGGTGTCCCCTAACTGGGATCGAGATATGTCCATCCATCGAAAAAGCGCAACAACGAGTGCGGGCCAGCCTGGATGACCCGAAGCACCCGTTCGGGCATAAAGGCGCGGCCTGAAGCGCACACCTGCTGCGCATTGCCTCTCGGAAAGGGAACCACCCTGACCATCAAGACAAGACGCAACAGC
>NZ_LWFX01001446.1:0-1745 GCF_001635175.1 Alcanivorax sp. HI0083
AGGAGCAGGTGGTACCGGTGCTCAGCGGTCTGCAGCCGCAGGATTGGGTGGTGACCGCCGGCACGCATCTGCTGCGTGAAGGGCAGGCGGTGATCCCGGTGGATCGTCAGAATCGTCAGCTCGATTTGCAACAGACTGTCGCGGCGGTACAGCCCGAGCCCGCAGAGGCTGACGCCGCAAGCGCAGAGCCAGGCAGCGATGCCGATGCGGCGCCCAGTGCAGACGCGGATCAATAGGGGAGTATGACCATGTCGTTCAACCTCTCCGAATGGGCGCTGAAGAACCGCACCCTGGTGCTTTATGCCATGATTCTGCTCGGTGCCATGGGGGCCATTTCCTATGCCAACCTGGGCCAGAGTGAAGACCCGCCCTTTACCTTCAAACTGATGACCATCAATACCCTGTGGCCCGGTGCCAGTGCCGAGGAAGTCTCTCGGCAAATCACCGAACGGGTGGAAAAGAAATTGATGGAGACCGGTGACTTTGAACGCATTACCTCCTATTCCCGGCCCGGCCAGTCATTGGTCATGTTCATGGCCCGGGATGAAATGCGTTCCAAGGACATCAAGGATCTCTGGTACCAGGTACGCAAGAAGATTGGCGACATTCGCCACACCCTGCCCCAGGACGTACGTGGTCCCTTTTTTAACGACGAATTTGGCACCACCTTCGGCAACATCTATGCGCTTACCGGCGAGGGTTTTGATTACGCCATCATGAAAGACTACGCCGACCGTTTGCAGCTGGCCCTGCAGCGGGTGGACGACGTGGGCAAGGTGGAGCTGGTCGGTCTGCAGGACGAAAAAATCTGGGTAGAAATTGCCAATACCAAACTGGCCTCTCTGGGCATTCCGTTGGTGACGGTTCAGCAGGCACTGCAGTCGCAGAACGCCGTGGCCGATGCCGGTTTTTTTGAAACGCCGAGCAGTCGCGTACGTCTAAGGGTCTCCGGTGAATTCACTAGCGTGGAAGATATTCGCAACTTTCCGATTCAGGTGGAAAACCGCACCCTGCGTCTTGGCGACATCGCTAACGTTTATCGTGGTTTCAGTGATCCGCCCCAGCCGCGTATGCGATTCATGGGAGAGAATGCCATCGGGATTGCTGTTTCCATGAAAGACGGCGGCGATATTCTCAAATTGGGTGACAACCTGGACAAGACGTTCGCCAGATTGCAGGAAAACCTGCCCATCGGCATGGAACTGCGCAAGGTTTCCGACCAGCCGGCAGCAGTAGAAGCCGGTGTGGGGGAATTTGTGCAGGTGTTAATGGAGGCGCTGGCCATCGTGTTGCTGGTGAGTTTCTTTTCACTGGGTTGGCGCACAGGCTTGGTGGTAGCGTTCTCTATTCCGCTGGTGTTGGCGATGACCTTTGCCTCGATGAAATATTTCGACATCGGCCTGCACAAGATTTCGCTGGGTGCGCTGGTGTTGGCACTGGGCCTGATGGTGGACGATGCCATTATCGCCGTGGAAATGATGGCGATAAAAATGGAGCAGGGTTTCAGCCGTATCAAGGCGGCCGGCTTTGCCTGGACCAGTACGGCCTTCCCCATGCTCACCGGCACCTTGATTACCGCTGCAGGCTTTCTGCCCATTGCCACTGCAGAATCAAGCACCGGGGAATATACCCGCTCCATCTTTCAGGTGGTCACCATTGCCTTGTTGGCATCCTGGGTGGCGGCGGTGGTGTTCGTTCCGTATTTGGGTGAAAAGTTGCTGCCCAGTCTGGCACGCCGTGATGCC
>NZ_LWFX01001447.1:0-478 GCF_001635175.1 Alcanivorax sp. HI0083
CCGGACGCTCAACCCGCTTCTGATAGCATTGCGGCTCCGCAAAGAGTCTCTGCGGAGCCGCAACATTTCTGGCACTACTGTTTTAAAGCGTCTGACGTCAGGCGTCCAGCCTTAGGCGTGATTAAACATCCAGGTAATCAAGGATCCCTTTGGCCGCTTCACGGCCTTCCCAGATGGCCGTCACCACCAAGTCGGAACCACGCACCATGTCACCACCGGCAAAGATCTTCTCATTGCTGGTCTGGAACGGGAATGCCTGCTCCTCGATCGCCATAACGCGGCCGGAATCATCGGTGTTGATGCTCTTCGCATCAAACCAGTCCGCCGGGCTGGGGCGGAAGCCGAACGCCACGATCACCGCATCCGCCGGCAGAATTTCTTCACTGCCCGGGATCGGCTCAGGGCGGCGGCGACCATTGTTATCCGCCTCACCCAGCCGGGTTTCCACTACCTTGACGCCAACAACCTTGCCATCTTC
>NZ_LWFX01001448.1:0-1242 GCF_001635175.1 Alcanivorax sp. HI0083
TCCATAAAAAACGGGCGGGCATCTGGAACTGGAAGCCGGCGCTGATGCCCAGGGCATCCGCCAGTTGCAGTTTCAGCCACTGGGCCATGCCATTGGATTGCACCAGGAAGGTTTCCGTTTCCAGCGGTGACAGCGGCTCACGCTGCAGCCAGTCGGCCACCAGCTCGGTGAGGGTTTCCAGACGGTTGCCGTGCAGCACCATCAGCCCGTTTTGCATGGACATTCCTTGCGCGAAATTGCGTTTGTGCGAAAAGGTCTAGCCTAAGGGAGAAGCGCTTGCCGTGCTACAACAGGTCGCCATATCTGGTGCTACAGGAGGGGGGGGCCAAATGCTGTTGTGGGGAAATAATTGGGTGGCAGGGGCGAGTAACGAGTTTCGAGTCTCGAAAAGCAAAAACCATTCTTCGGTTGAAGGTTTTGACTTTCGCAACTCGCTCCTCGTCACCCGCTACTGAATCGCTACAGCACGCTCATCCACCAGTTTAGTCGTTCACGCTTTTGCGGTTGCAGTGTTTCCTGTCTTTCTTGCGCTGACGGAGTATCGGCTTCACTGGCCTGGCTGGGCTTGATGCCAAAAGTGGGATAGAGCGACGCTACCAGCAGCACCGCCATGGCCTGATTAAAGGCGCGCAGACGCCGGCCCCGATGCAGCCAGTTTTTCAGCACCGCGCCAAACAGGTTCCAGCTGCTGATCAGCGGTAATCCGACGATCAGGAAGGTGCCTGCCACAATGGCCACGCTCAAGGTAAAGGCCTGCGGTTGGGTAAAGGTGGCCACACCGGTGAGAATCATCATCCATGCCTTGGGGTTTACCCACTGAAACAGGGCCGCCTGCATGAAGGTGAGCGGTTTGGCGTTGTCGCCATCACTTTTCAGGTCGCGGGTGCGCACTAGCTGCCAGGCCAGATACAACAGGTACAAGGCACCGCCCACACGCAGTGCGGTAACGGCCTGCGGGAAGCGGGTTAGTAGCTGACCGAGCCCCAGCGCCACGCACATCAGTATTACCTGACAGCCGATGGCAATGCCCAGAATGTGCGGCAAGGAACGGCGGAAGCCTGCGTTGGCACCGGATGCCATGAGCATCAGGTTGTTGGGGCCGGGGGTGCCGGTCATCACGGCGACAAAGCCGATAAGTGCCACTAACTGTTCCGTCGACATGACGCGATCCTTCTTTTCTGAAGATGGTTCAACAGACTAGATGGACAACGCATGCCAATACAGATATAAGAAAATAATATT
>NZ_LWFX01001449.1:0-2300 GCF_001635175.1 Alcanivorax sp. HI0083
CCGATGGATTCTTTATCGGCGTATGAATAGGTGCGGGGTGGGGCCAAATCTCCTACCGTCTGTACCCTTGGGTCAGATGCTCCTTTGGTCCCTCCACCCCGGCAAGTCCTGCATGGTTGCAGGAAGAGCATTCAAACATACAAGCACCTCTCGAGGTGCGAACCGAGCGAAGCGAGACGACAACGCTTACGTTGCTCGCCTATCTTTTCTGAAACCTGTCGAGTGTTGATATTCCTGATCGTCATGCGGACGATTTCCGCGCTGGCGCGCGGTTCGCACCTCGAGAGGTGCTCCTACCGGGGGCTATAGCCAGACGGCGTTCCAGTACGGGTAATCTTTTAGCGAACGCACAAGGCCAGCCCGCAAAGGATTTGCGACGATATACCGCGCAATCTCCCGAATATTTTCTTCTTTGCGAACCGCATGATCATGGTAACCCCGCTGCCAGAGAGTCGCGCCGCAAAGCCGTCCACTGCGGCCTTTCACCCGTAACATCACCCCGGGTAGCGCTTGGCCTTCCCCAAGCTGGAACAACCAATGCAAATGGTCCGGCATCAGCGCATAACAAAGCGTTGTTGTCGCGCCAGACAGGTCGCTCCAGAGCAGCGTGCGGCATACCAGACTGGCCAGCTGACTGTCGGAAAAATAGGGGTAACGACCCTTGGTCACCGTGGTGACATGGTAAATCCGGCCCTGCTCTGAAAATCGCCCCTGACGCAGACGCGATCCGTGATAGATAGCTGTCATGACAAGCATGCTTACCTGCCCCATCACAACACAATATAAGCAATGTCTGATTTTCCTGTAGGAGCACCTCTCGAGGTGCGAACCCCGGCATATAAATTATGCCCAAACCTGTGGGTGTTGCGGAAAGGCTTCTGTTCGCACCTCGAGAGGTGCTCCTACAAAAAACGACAGGGAATCCTGCTCCCATCAACAAAAACCCCCGCGTTGCGGGGGTTGGGGGTTTACCACTTGAGGGGGGCTTCCGAGGAGCCCGGGGTGGCGGCCTGGCCAGCGGGTTGCTCCGACGCGTTTTGGGCCTGCTTGTCCGGGCGGACGCGGTCACCCACCTGCAGAGCACCGGCTTCGCCTTCCACACGGGCAATGCCATAGTCGGGGCGTACGTCGCTGATCTTGAGGGTGGCCAGCGCTTCGCCTTCCAGCTTGATGGTCATGCCGGTATCCGGGTCTTTCATTTCCCCGGCAGGGCGATACACCTTCATGATGCCGTCTTTTTCCAGACGACCCTGGCCCTGGCTAAGGAACACGGTCTCGCCGTCGACCTTGATCACTTGCACCGGGTAGAGCACGTCGGTGGCATCGCCGGCGATGGCGCGGGCAATCTCGGGATAGAGAATGTCAGCCAGACGTTCCGGATGGTTGCGGTCATCAATTTTCTGCTCGCGGGCCATGGCACGGATTGTGGCTTCCGGCTTGTCCCACTCGTAGAGATCGCTCCACAGGATTTCCGTGGTGGTGGTGTCGATCAGGCGATAACGCACGCGGACGTAGGGGTCGTAGCCGCCCATCTTGGCGCCGTAGAACTCGCGATCACTGTCACCAATCTGGAAGTCTTCAATGGTCCCCACCAGCAATAGATCAGCGCCTTTACGCTGACCGAGACGGGCCATTTCTTCCGGCGCGATACTGCCCTGGGAAACGGTCTGCAGCTCTTTTTCAATGTCGGCCAGATACGAACGATCCAGCACCCGGAAACGCCCGGACTGGGTGAAGGCCATGGACAGGTTTTCGCTCAGATCACGCTGCACTTGCGAAGCCGGCACCTTGATGTCTCCAAGATCGTAGCTTGCGGCGCGGGTATCGAAGGTAGCGATGGCAATACCGGGAAGATGGGAACGGTCCGGCCCGATGGACTTGGGACGCAGGATTTCCGCCTGCACATCCGCCTGCCACATGCCGTCATCCACCTGCTTCACCGACTGGACTTCATAGGTCTTGATGTTACCCAGCGTCGGCAGCTGCGGCTCCGGCACCGAGGTCTGCATGCCCATCCAGGTGGACACATCACCCTGCTGGTTGATCACCCACTCATACACATTGGTGCGGAAGTTGGGGTCCACCGCCAGGGTGACACCGCCACCCTGGCGCACGGCGGCGACCAGGGCATTGGTCATGGCCTGCTCCGGGTTATCGCCATAACCCCGTGCGGACACGGAAACGGTTTCCGTCATCGCATGGCTGAAGGACGAGCACAGTAGCAGGACAAGAAAAAAGGGAGAGAAAAGATGTTTGATCATGATGACCTCCTTGCCAGTAGCGACAATCGTGCCACCACT
>NZ_LWFX01001450.1:0-1831 GCF_001635175.1 Alcanivorax sp. HI0083
GAGCCAGTCGGCGATCAGTTACGCCGTGCAGAAGATCGAAACCGAGCTGGGCGTGCGCGCCTTCACTCTGGAGGGGCGCCGCGCCAAGCTCACCGAAACCGGGCAGATGCTGTACCGGCAGGCCAAGGTACTGGTGGAAGAGGCCAACCGCATCGAAAGCGCCGCCATCCAGCTGAGTCAGGGCTGGGAGCCGCTGGTGCGGGTGGCCGCCGACGGCCTGTTCCCCCAGCACTGCATGCTTTCCGCGCTGGATGCCTTTGCCCAGCACAGCCCGCTGACCCGGGTGGAGTACAGCGAAACCATCCTGTCAGGCTCCGATGAAGCCCTGCTGCGCAAGGAAGCGGATTTGGTGGTGGGCGGGCGTGTGCCACCGGGGTTTTTCGGCGACCCCTTGATGCGGGTACGCTTTCTGGCGGTGGCCGCCGCCGACCACCCGCTGGCCCTGGCCGATCACCTGACCCACGAAGACCTCCGCCAGCACCGCCAGATCGTGATCCGCGATTCCGGCAGCCGCCGTATTGATTCCGGCTGGCTGGGCGCCGAACAGCGCTGGACCGTCTCCCATTCTTCCACCCGCATCGCGGCGATCCGCCGTGGGCTGGGCTTTGCCTGGGTGCCGGAGGCCGAAATCGGCGACGCCCTGGAGACCGGTGCGCTGAAGATACTGGCCCTGGATGAAGGCGTGGAGCGTATGGTGGATCTGTATCTGATTTATGCCGATGGCCAGTATGCGGGCCAGGCCGCGCGCTATCTCGGGGAACGGATTCGCGATGCGGCTGCCTTATCTTGTCCAGGGGTGACCGTTTAAATAGCCATCCTCACCCGGACATGACACACCGGGCGTAGAATAAGGATTCGAGCTCAACGTCAGGAGATTGCCATGCAACGATTACCGATTCCGGCCTTACTGGTGCTCACCACGGCACTGCTACTCAGCGCCTGTGTCAGCCCGGTGGTGATCGACAGTCAGTCCGGCGCCGATCTGCAGCAATACCGCACCTACGCCTTTGTACCCCAGGACCAGGACAAACCCCGTGAGCTGGATGACCAGCGCGCCCAGGCTGCCCTGAAACAGGCACTGGCCGCCAAAGGTCTGTCTGCCGCCCCCCCTGACCAGGCCGATGTGCAGGTGAAACACTTCTTCAAACGCGAGCAGCGCTTCGATGGCTCCACCCTCCAGTTCGGCTTCGGCTTTACCCGCAACAACATTGGCCTGGGCGCCAGCACTCCCACCGAGGGTGAAATCAGCGAGGAATACAAACTGGTGGTGCAACTGATTGATCAGCAGAGCAAGGATGTGGTCTGGCAGGCCACCAGCCGCGACGAGCTCCACGATGACATGAGCAGCGAACGCCGCAGTGCACATATCGAAAAAGCCGTCGAGGACATGTTCAAACGGTATCCGTAACCGGCCAGCTCAAGGTGGCGCGGAGCCCGGCGCCGGCACGGTTTTCCAGCGCCAGTTGACCGCCACTGCGGGCCATCACCGAGGCGACAATGGCTAACCCCAGACCGGTTTGCCCCCGGTCTCCCCGGTGCCCGCGCGTACACAATGCCTCCGCATTGCCCGTTATCCCCGGCCCCTGATCTTCCACATGGATATGCAAGTCCGTCGCATCCGCCACCACCCGAATCCACACCGGCTCGCCCGGCGGTGTATAGCGCAACGCGTTCTCCAGCAGGTTGCGTAATGCCAGGCTGGCCAGGGAAGGAGACGCCAAGGTCATTGCAGCACACGCCACGTCATCCCGCTGCACTGCCGCACGCTGCGGATGCCCGGCGAGTTGGGCCAGACTGTCATCGATAACCGCCTGCACCGGGCGCGGACAAC
>NZ_LWFX01001451.1:0-3761 GCF_001635175.1 Alcanivorax sp. HI0083
TGTGGTGGTGTTGGGCGTGAGCTTTAGCCTGCGTCGTTGATGACTCCTGAACCCGAGATCACTGTTTTATTTTATGAAAAAGCCGCTTGTTTGAGCGGCTTTTCTCGTTCTGATTATTCCGCTTGGATGCCACGCCGGGCAAAACTGTAAGCCCAACTTTTCGTTAGATTAGCCACGCCTTTCTCTTGCTTTTTCCGCTTATGCCCTTTTGGCGGGCAACAGTTTTGCACAGCGAACACGCTTATTTCACTTGATGCGTGAACGTTGAGGTCTAAGCTATTGATTTGCAGTGTGTATTTTTAAGTCTTTGATTTAAAAGACTTTAATATTATGGCCATTTTTTCATCATCCCAATGACATGGCAGGCGCGGCAGGCGGTGGGGACGGTTCCTGACAGTCTATGCACAGAGTTATCCACAGAAGTTGTGGGTAACTTTATCTCCTGTGCCACAGGGTTCTGCGCAGAAGGTTATCGTTTCAGCATGGGCAGGGGACGCCAGGGCTGGCTGAGTAGTTGTTGGCCGCTGAGCTTTAGCAGTAGCGGATGAAAGCCTGCATTGGGGAAGCCCCGTTTGATCAACCGGATTCGCGCAATGGGAATGCCGAAACGCAGCAGTCCCAGGCTTACATCAACCCAGTCTGCCCGGCGGAATACTTCGGTGAGGTCCAGGTGGTTGCGGCTGAAGCGACTGAGCTTGTGGTGATTCATGATCATGTTGCGCACGTCCTGACACCAATCGTCCAGGCCTTCTTCCTGAAGGTAGTGTTCAGCGAGGCGGGCGGACGGTTGCAGATAGTCGAAGGTGCCGGCGAGCCAGATACCTGCATCATGGAAAAAGGCGGCGACCTGCAGTTTATCCAGCTCTTCGTCGTTGATGGGGCGTTGCGCCATGACCAGGTTTACCAGCCGATAGACATGGTTGCGGTACGCGGTCTGTTGTTTACCAAAACGCTCTGCGTATTGGTCGAACAGTTGCTCCACTCTGGGTAACTGGGTGATCAAGTCCTTGTTCATGTAGCTCCGCCCGATATCGGGTGTGGTTACAGTTCTTGTTGTGGGTAAATCGGTGCTGCAGCTGGATCAGTATGGCACTGATGCATTTGATACTGACGGGGGATGGTTGGCAAATCCAGCACTTGGTGGTGGCATTCTTGTGTACTATAGTCGGACAAGCTTAATTGGATTGTTCAACAAGTACCGGGGGTTCGGTGAGCTTTAAAGCGAAGGAAAGCCTCTCTGAGCAAATTGCCCAGCATCTCGCTCAGCAAATCATCCATGGTGACATGCTGGCCGGTGATCGCATTCAGGAACTGCGAGTCGCAGGGGAACTGGATGTCAGCCGGGGGTCCGTGCGTGAGGCATTGCTGATTTTGCAGCGCCGCCAGCTGATCGACATTCTGCCGCGCCGGGGTGCGGTGGTGAAGGAAATGTCCGAAGCCCATGTGCGCAGCCTGTATGAAGTCATGCAGGTGTTGCTGGGGCTGGTGATTCGCAAGGCCATTAAAGTGGTGCGCGAGGAGGACCTGGATTCGTTCATTGAGTTGGTTCACGGTTTGCAAGTGGCGGCGGAGGAGCGCGACCACGATGTCTTCTTTACCCTCAGCTTTCGCTTTCTGGAGCATGTCTATCCGTTTGCCCGCAATGTCTTTGTGGAAGATGTGCTGATCAATATGCAGCCGGCCATGCAGCGGGCTTACTTTATGGCTCTGCATCTGGAACCGGATGAGATCAAAGAGTGTTTGTCGTTCTTCAAGGCGTTGGTGGAAACCATTTTCCGCCGTGATGTGCGTTCGGCCCTGGAAATTATCCGCGAGTTTGCCGAGCATCAGTCGGACCTGGTGGAAGAGTCCATCACCCGCGCGCGCCAGATTGAAACCGCCTGGGGCTCGCGCCGCCGCAAGTAATGCGGTGCTGGGGCGCGGCTGGATCACGGATGATTGGTAATCTGCAACGAGGGTCTTGCCCTGACGGATCAAGCTGCATAGAATTGCCACCCTCTTTAGGCACGTAGCTCAGTTGGTTAGAGCACCACCTTGACATGGTGGGGGTCGGTGGTTCGAATCCACTCGTGCCTACCAGATTCAGACGAGAAGGGCCTGTCGCAGTGATGCGACAGGCCCTTTTTCGTTTTCGCTCCTCCAGTATCGCGCCCGGTAGAATGCGAACGCCTCAAACAGGAGAACGTTGTAATGCCTGAAGCGGATTACCTGGGGGCTGCCCGGCCAGGACTGACGCTGTATCTGCCTCACCGGCCTCTGGGGATGGTCCCGGATGCTGCCGCGCTGGTGGCGGCCAACTCCAATCACTGGCGAAAGATCCTGAATCTGCTGGCCAAGGTGGCGTGCCCGGTGGCGGAGGATTGGCGGCGCTACCGGGATCAAGTGCTGTTTAAGGAGACGGCGCTGTGTTTTGCACCGGTGTTGGCTCAGGGGCCTTGCTGGCACTGGATCGGTGGCAAGGAAAACCTGCTGCGTTTTAGCGGTTTGCGGCACGGTGCCCGGCCGTTGCATGGCGCCCCGGAGATTGCTGTGGACCCGCAAAAACGGCTGCTGCTGACGCCTTACCCGGATTATCGCCAGCTCAGCAATGCCCGTGTAGAGCAGGTGCGCGGGGCTCTGCGCGAGCACCATTTCTACCCTGGTGTTGCATGAGCCTGCCTTATTTTCTGGGGTGCCCACAGTGGCAACATCCCGCCTGGAATGCGCGGCTGCCGGTTGGCGGCAGTCCTCTGGAGCGTTACAGCCGGGTGTTCAATGCGGTTGAGGGAAATACGTCTTTTTATGCCACACCCTCGCGAAATCAGTGTGAGCAATGGCGCGCCCAGGTGCCGCAAGGGTTTCGTTTCCTGTTCAAGTTTCCCCGGCAGATTACCCACGACGATTTGTTGCGTGGCGTGGAGGGCCAGGTGCGGGCGTTTGTGGAACGGCTGGATCCGTTGAGCGATGTGCTGGGTCCGTTCTTGCTGCAGCTGCCGGCGGCCTTTGGTCCACAAAATCTGGCGGACTTGTGGCGGTTTGTGGATGCGTTGCCCCCATCGCTGCACTGTACGGTTGAGGTGCGTCATCGGGATTTTTTTGCCAAGGGCGATGCGGAAAGGGCACTGAATCGTGGCCTGCTGGAACGTAGCTTTGCGCGGGTTTGTTTTGACAGTCGGGCTTTGTTTGCCGCCAGTGCAGAGGACCCGGCAACACGGGAGGCCCAGCGCAAGAAGCCCCGGCTGCCGGTGCATGTGTTGCCGGGCGAGGCGGCGCCGGTGATTCGTTATGTGGGTCACCCGGATTTACTGGCCAACCGGCCGTTTCTTGCGCCCTGGGTCGAGCGGGTGGCGTGCTGGATTGAGGCAGGCAAGCAGCCCTGTGCGTTTATTCACATGCCGGATAATGGCGACGCGCTGGCCCTGGCTGCATTGTGGCACGAGATGCTGACGGAACGTTTGCCGTGGCTGACACCGTTGCCGTTGGGGCGGCAGGTGAGTCAGCCAGGATTATTCTGAGATAACGCTGAGACAACAAAGAGGCGAGTTTCGAAGTGCAGAACCCGGCCGGGTTTCGTTACTCGCCTCTCGTTGCTGTCTGTTAATTCAGGGCGATGAGCGTGCCATCGCGGCGGCGGGAATTTTCCGCCCACACCAGCAGATCGTAGTAGCGGCGAATATGACGGACGTACACCACCGCCTGGCCGCCCCGGGCGTTGCCGTAGCGAAGCTGGTCTGCATAGGCCGGCTTGGCCAGCAGCGGCAGGCGCTGTTTCACGTCCTGCC
>NZ_LWFX01001452.1:0-7945 GCF_001635175.1 Alcanivorax sp. HI0083
CCAACCCAAACCACGTCCAGGAAGTGCCAGAACATGGACAGGCAGAATACCCGGCGCTTGTTTTCCGGGATCAGGCCGTGCTTTTTCAACTGGAACAACAAGGTCACCAGCCACACGATACCGAAGAACACGTGCAGACCGTGGGTACCCACCAGAGCGAAGAAGGCCGTCCAGAAGCCACTGGTCTGCGGGCCCGCGCCCACATGAATCAAATGATGGAATTCATACAGTTCCAGGCTCAAAAAGCCCAGCCCAAGCAAGCCGGTAACGGCCAGCCAGAACATGGTCCCTTTCACCTTGTTGGCCTGCATCTGCAGCATGGCGAAGCCATAGGTGATGGACGACACCAACAGCAACGAGGTGTTGATAGCGATCAAGCTCAGATCGAACAATTCCATGCCGGTGGGCCCGCCCGCATAACTGCGGCCAAGCACCCCGTAAGTGGCAAACAGACAAGCGAAGATCAGACAGTCGCTCATCAGGTAAATCCAGAAACCCAGCAGGGTCCCGTTCTGGGGGTGATGATCCCCCTTCACCAGAAACTCCAGCTGGCCGTCCTGCGTGCTGTTCGCGTCAGCAGTCATGGTATTTTCAGACATTGGCAAGCTCCCGTGTACGTTCTGCTTCAATCCGTTCTACTTCTTCCGCCGGAATGTAGTAATCACGGTCGTAATTGAAGGTGTGATAGATAGCTGTGCCGATCAGCGCCACAAAGGACACACCCGCCAGCAACCACATGTGCCAGATCAGAGCAAAACCAATCACCACACTGATACCGGAGAGCACGATGCCCGCCCAGGTACCCTTGGGCATGTGAATCGGGATAAAGCCGGATTCAGGGCGCTGGAAACCGTGCCGCTTCATCTGCCACCAGGCATCCAGCTCGTGAACGCGTGGCGTGAAGGCAAAGTTGTACGGCGGCGGCGGAGAGGATGTGGACCACTCCAGGGTACGGCCATCCCACGGATCACCGGTTTCATCCTTCAAGGACTCGCGGCGCATGAAGCTCACCACCAGCTGAATGATGAAGGCAGCAATGCCCACCGCAATCAGTACCGCACCGAAGGCAGCAATCTGGAACCAGATTTGCAGGGACTGATCCTCGAAGTGGCTGACGCGACGGGTCACGCCCATTAGGCCCAGCACGTACAGAGGCATGAACGCGAAGTAGAAACCGATCAGCCAGAACCAGAAGGACATCTTGCCCCAGAACTCATCCAGCTTGTAACCGGTGGCCTTCGGGAACCAGTAGGTAATACCGGCGAACAGACCGAACAGCACGCCGCCGATGATCACGTTATGGAAATGCGCAATCAGGAACAGGCTGTTATGCAGCACGAAGTCCACCGGCGGCACCGCCAGCAACACACCGGTCATACCACCGATCACGAAGGTGACCATGAAGCCCATGGTCCACAGCATGGGCACATCGAACTTGATGCGGCCCCGGAACATGGTAAACAGCCAGTTGAAGATCTTCGCCCCCGTGGGGATCGAGATAATCATGGTGGTGATCCCGAAGAACGAGTTCACGCTGGCCCCCGATCCCATGGTGAAGAAATGGTGCAGCCATACCAAGTAGGACAACACGGTAATCACCACGGTGGCGTAAACCATAGAGGTGTAGCCAAACAGCGGCTTGCGGCTATAGGTGGCCACGATCTCGGAGAAGATACCGAACACCGGCAGGATCAGGATGTACACCTCGGGGTGGCCCCAGATCCAGATCAGGTTCACGTACATCATGGCGTTACCGCCCAGATCGTTGGTGAAGAAAGCCGTATCCAGGTAACGGTCCATGGACAGCATGGCCAGCACCGCCGTCAGTACCGGGAATGCCGCCACAATGAGAATGTTGGTGCACAGAGAGGTCCAGGTGAACACCGGCATCTTCATCAGGCTCATGCCCGGTGCGCGCATCTTGACGATGGTCACCAACAGGTTAACCCCCGACAACAGCGTCCCCACCCCGGCGATCTGCAACGCCCAGATGTAGTAATCCACCCCGACACCGGGACTTTGCAATATCCCCGATAAAGGCGGGTAGGCCAGCCAGCCGGTCTTGGCGAACTCACCAATAAACAGGGAGACCATCATCAACACGGCACCGCCGGTGGTCATCCAGAAACTGAAATTGTTCAGGAACGGGAAGGCCACATCGCGGGTACCGATCTGCAACGGAATCAGGTAGTTCATGATCCCCGTCACCAGCGGCATGGCCACGAAGAAGATCATGATCACGCCATGGGCGGTGAAGATCTGGTCGTAGTGATGCGGCGGTAGGTAGCCGGTGGCGTCGCCAAAGGCCATGGCCTGATGCAGGCGCATCATGATGGCATCGGCGAAGCCACGCAGCAGCATCACCAGGCCAAGAATGATGTACATGATGCCGATTTTCTTGTGGTCGATGGTGGTGAACCACTCGTTCCACAGGTAACCCCACAGCTTGTAGCGTGTCAGGGCGGCGAGCAGCGCAATGCCACCCAGCGCCACCACGGCAAAGGTGCCGAGGATGATCGGATCATGGAAGGGAATCGCGTCCCAGGTAAGGCGACCAAAGATCAGCTTGGTCAGGTCCAGGTTATCAAACATGGGCGGCACCTACTGCGTTTGCGATCAGGAGAGGATTATTCATGGTGGCCTCCATGAGACTGATGGCCGGCATGATCTTGATGATCGGCATGCTCAGCCTTGGCATCGCCGTGATGACCGGCGTGCTTGTCCATGCCGCCGTGGTACATCATGTCTTCCATACAGACTTGGCCCGGTTCCACGCAGCGATTGAAAATGCCGTAGTAAAGCGTCGGGTCTACCTGGCCGTAATAGCTCACCGGGTCATCAATGCTCGGCTCTGCCAGTTGCAGGTATTCATCACGGCTCAGGTTCCCGTCGCTGGCCTTCACTTCCTCAACCCAGCTGGCGAAGTCTTCTTCGCTAAGTCCGTGGAAGTCGAATTTCATCTGCGAGTAACCGGCGCCACTGTAGTTGGCAGAAAAGCCCTTGTAGACACCCGGCTCGTTGATCACCCCATGCAGCTTGGTTTCCATACCCGCCATGGCATAGATCTGCCCGGCCATGGCCGGAATGAAGAAGGAATTCATCATGGTAGAAGCGGTGATCTTGAAGCGAATCGGGTGATTCACCGGCGCCGCCAGCTCATTGACGGTGGCGATCCCCTGCTCCGGGTAGATAAACAGCCACTTCCAGTCCAGCGCCACCACTTCCACGGTGAGCGGCTCCAGGCCTACCGGTACCGGGGTCTGCGCATCAATACGGTCCAGCGGACGGTATGGATCCAGCTTGTGGGTACTTACCCAGGTCATGGCCCCCAGCGCGATGATAATCATCAGCGGAACAGACCAGATCACCAGTTCCAGCACGGTGGAATGGGTCCAGTCGGGCTTGTAGTTGGCCTCGGTGTTGGTTTCCCGGTAATGCCAGGCAAACCAAAACGTCAGCACGATCACCGGCACAATGACCAGCAACATCAGGATCGTTGCCCAGACGAGCAAATCCCGCTGTTGCACGGCCACGTCACCAGAGGGGGACATCACGACTGCGTCACAGCCCGACAGCAGGGCGGCAACAAGCAACGTCAACGACGCTCCACGCAAGTATTTGAATAATTGCATTGGCGAATCTTCTGGTTGGCTTTTGAGTACACGGGACTCTATCCAAGGGCATGGGCAGCCGGTATTGGACATTTTGTCCCATAGGCTTAAAGTCCTAACCATACTTGATGGACATCAAGGCACAAACAACAACTCTGGTGAAGAGCGCACAACATGTCTCAGACCTATCCGGCTCCCATGCCAAACGAAAAAAGCCACGCTTCCGTGGCCCCCAACGAGATCGCCGTGGGCGTGGTCATCGGGCGTACCTCCGAGTATTTCGACTTCTTTGTCTACGGCATCGCCTCCGTACTGATCTTCCCGCAGCTGTTTTTCCCCTTTACCGGCCAGCTGCAGGGCATGCTCTATTCTTTCATGCTGTTTGCTCTGGCGTTTGTAGCGCGGCCCTTTGGCACCGCCCTGTTCATGTGGATTCAGCGCCAGTGGGGCCGCAGCATCAAGCTCACCGCCGCCTTGTTCCTGCTGGGCACCGCCACCGCAGGCATCGCCTTCCTGCCCGGCTATGAAAAACTTGGCGGCCACGCCATCGCTCTGCTGGCCCTGTTCCGGGTCATGCAGGGAATCGCCTTTGGTGGCTCCTGGGATGGCCTGCCTTCATTGCTGGCCCTGAACGCCCCCAAGGAAAGCCGCAGCTGGTACACCATGATCGGCCAGCTGGGCGCGCCCCTGGGCTTTGTGATTGCCAGCGCCCTGTTCCTCTACCTCTACAACAGCCTGAGCGCCGCAGACTTCCAGGGCTGGGGCTGGCGTTACCCGTTCTTCGTGGCGTTCGCCATCAACGTGGTCGCCCTGTTTGCGCGCCTGCGCCTGGTGCTGGGTGAGGAATACACCGAAGCCATGCAGGAAAGTGAGCTGGAACCCATCCGCACCAGCGAGATGGTGCGCGAGGAAGGCCACAATATTTTCATTGGTTCCTTCGCCGCCCTGGCCAGCTATGCGCTGTTCCATGTGGTGACCATCTTCCCGCTCTCCTGGATCGCCTTCCAGGGCAGCCAGACCACCGCCGAAGTGCTGACCGTACAGGTGCTGGGGGGCTTCGTGGGCATCATGGCCACCATCGGCTCCGGCTGGATCGCCGCCCGCATCGGCAAGCGCACCACCGTGGGCGCCCTGGCCGCCATGATCGGCGTCTTCAGCCTGCTCACCCCTCTGCTGATGGGCGGCAGCCCGGTCATGCAGGACACCTTCATCCTGCTCGGCTTTGCCCTGCTCGGGGTGTCCTATGGCCAGGCCTCCGGCACGGTGACGGCCAACTTCGCGCCGCGCTTCCGCTACACCGGCGCCGCCCTCACCTCTGACTTCGCTTGGCTGTTCGGCGCCGCCTTCGCGCCGCTGGTCGCCCTGGGTCTGTCCGCCAAGTTCGGGCTTATGTCAGTCACGGTATATCTGCTGTCCGGCGTGATCTGCACCCTGCTGGCGCTGGCCATCAACCAGTCGCTGGAAGATCAGGGCGAAGAGAGTTGAAAGTTTAAAGTTCAAAGTTGAAACGCGGACTGACGCCGTCGTTCAACTGAAACCAAAGAGGCCGCGCCCGGATTCCGAGCGCGGCCTCTTTCCTATCCGACCCGGCAAACCCCGGATGGCGTTCTTTTACTCGCAGCTAGTCGCTCACGGCTGTCAGCTCAAACTCCCCAACGCCGCCTTGGTAAACGGCGCAATCTCGTCTTCCTTGCCTTCGCGCATCTTCACCAGCCAGTTCGGGTCCTGCAGCAGCGCACGGCCCACCGCGATCATGTCGAATTCGTCGCTGTCCATGCGACGCTCCAGCTCGTCCAGCCCTGCCGGGTTGGCGGTGCCGCCCATGCCGTCCGGGCTGTTAAGGAAATCCCCGTCCAGGCCCACGCTGCCCACGGAAATCACCGGCTTGCCGGTAATCTTCTTGGTCCAGCCCGCCAGGTTCAGGTCAGAGCCTTCGAATTCCGGCAGCCAGAAGCGGCGGGTGGAAGCATGGAACACGTCCACACCCGCCTCCACGAAGGGCATCAGGAAACGTTCCAGCTCTTCCGGATTCTGCGCCAGCTTCGCTTCGTAATCCTGCTGCTTCCACTGCGAGAAACGCAGCACGATGGCAAACTCTTCACCCACGGCTTCGCGCACCGCCTTGACGATCTCGATGCCAATGCGGGCACGGTTCTCGATGGAACCGCCGTATTCGTCATCGCGTTGGTTGGTGCCTTCCCAGAAGAACTGATCGAGCAGGTAACCGTGGGCACCGTGAATCTCCACGCCATCAAAACCTACCTCTTTAGCGGCCTTGGCGGACTCGGCAAAAGCACGCACCACATCCTGGATATCCGCTTTGCTCATGGCCTCGCCGTTTTCCTTGCCGGGCTTGAACAGGCCAGAAGGCGAATAGGCAGGCACGTCCTTGTCCGGACCAATGCCGGGTTTGCGCACCGAGCCCACATGCCACAACTGTGGGATGATCTGGCCGCCAGCAGCGTGCACCGCATCCACCACCTTCTTCCAGCCCGCCATAGCTTCATCGCCATAAATGGCCGGCACCCGCTCGTAACCGTTAGCGGCCTTGTGGCCCACAAAGGTGCCTTCGGTGATGATCAGGCCCACCTCACCCTCGGCGCGGCGCTGGTAATACCCCACCACCTGATCGTTGGGCACATACCCCGGAGAAAACGTACGGGTCATGGGCGCCATGGCCACCCGGTTACGCATCTTCAGGGATTTGTGTTCAAAAGGACGCAGCAGGCTATCCAGGGAACTACTCATGGGGCTCTCCTAATCAGTCTTGTCTATTCACTCTCCAGGCCGGGCCAGATACGGGCTCAGCTTGAGCATTCGGGGTAACAAAAAAGGGGCCAGCAATGGCAACCACCCTCGCAATGGCCCTTTCAGCTGCGCTCTCAGAAGCACTCGCTCAATAACCAACAGAATCAGCGCATCCGCCCTCACGGGCGATCAATTCAATTTGGTTGCGTAATAAAACCTTATTTGGTTTCTTAATGCAACCATTCTGATCTATACTGCCGCCATGACACGTAAACGCTTCGACGACATGGGCTGCTCGGTGGCCTGCGCCCTCAATGAGGTCGGTGACTGGTGGTCCCTGCTGGTGGTCAAGCAGGCCATGCTGGGCACCCGCCGCTTTGTGGATTTCCAGCACAGCCTGGGCATCGCCAAAAACATTCTCTGCAACCGCCTGTCGCGGCTGGTGGATAACGGCGTGATGGTGCGTGTGGACGTGGGCGAGCACGGCAAGCGCTACGAATACCGCCTCACCGACAAGGGCCGGGATCTGTTTACCGTGGTCACCGCCCTGCGTCAGTGGAGCGAACGCTGGAACGGCGAAAAAGACGCCATGCAACTGGTGGATGGCCACAGCGGCGAGCCGTTGGCACCGGTAGTGGTTCAGAACCAGCAGGGGAAAGTGCTCACCGTGCGGGATGTGCGGTTTGTGGATGAGGACGGCAAACCCTGGGAGGAGGTCGGGTGACTACCGTGCCAGCGCTGCAACAACGCTGGAACCGCGTCGTCGCCCGGCTAGTGCCCAACCCGCAAGCCACTTGGCAACAACTCGCCTCCCGCTACAGCGAGCCCCATCGCCACTATCACACCCTGCATCATGTCGCCGCCTGCCTGAACTGGCTGGATCAATACCGCCACCTCGCCGAAAACCCTCTATGCATTGAACTGGCCCTGTGGGCCCACGATGTGATTTACGATCCCCGCGCCAGCGGCAACGAAGCCCGCAGCGCCGACTGGTTTGCCCAGCAGTTTGCCGACAGCACCCTGACCGACGCGCAGCGCGATCGAGTACACACCCTCATTCTCGCCACCATCCACCCCCACCCACCGACAGATGCCGACATGGCCCTGCTGCAGGATATCGATCTGAGCATTCTTGGCGCGGATATTGAGTTGTACGACCGGTATGAAGGGTGGATTCGGCAGGAATATGCCTTTGTGCCGGAGGAAGCGTTTCGGAAAGGACGGAGTGCGGTGTTGCGGAGTTTTCTGGATCAGGGGGTGATTTACCACACGGCTGAGCTGAGGGAGCGACTGGAAGTGTCGGCGCGGGACAATCTCAGTCAGGCTTTGGGGAAGCTTTCAGAGGGCTGATTGTCTTACGCTTTGGGAAATGGGAGATCTCGGTAGTGTTCAGAATTCTGTGTCACTTCTTTAATCTACACACCAAAGAGGTGATACATGACCAAACCCACATTCGACATTGATGCTGCTCTCAAGGCCCTACAGGAAGGCAAAGACCTGACCGGCAAAGACGGCATTCTCACGCCGCTGATCAAGCAGCTCACAGAAGCCGCGATGCAAGCCGAGCTGGACAATCATCTTACAGA
>NZ_LWFX01001453.1:0-2471 GCF_001635175.1 Alcanivorax sp. HI0083
GTTGTTGGTGGCATTAACGTGGCAGCGCTTTGAGGACGCGGATCGGGACCTGCATGAACTGGGCAGTTTTTTGGCTCAGCAGATTGCTTCGGCATCGGAATACGGCGTATTGGCGGGCAATTACACGGACTTGCGCCGCCAGGCTCAGCTGGCCATGCAGCGGGCGGATCTGCAGTACGTGGTGTTTCGCGATGGTGATGGTCAGGTGCTGCTGTATGAGGGGCGAGACCGCGAGGAAAGCAACAACGAGATCATCGAATTTCATTCCGGCATTTATCGTCAGGCGGTGGCACCAGAAGGCATGCTGGAAGGCCCGGTGGAGCGCGATGACAGACCGGACCGCATTGGTGAGGTGGTGCTTGGCATGTCGAGTGCCCGATTGTTGGCACGGCAAAAGGAAATTTTGCTGGCCAGCATGATTCCTGCCTTCTTCGCCATGATCCTGGGGCTCTGGATTGCCCACTATCTGGCGCGCCAGATTGCCGCACCACTGGGTTACCTGTCGGGTCTGCTGCGGACCCTGCGCCAGGGGGAATACTCTGTGCGGGGCAACAGCCGTTTGCAGGGTGAGTTGGGCGAACTGCAGGACAATATCAACGAGCTGGCCGGCGCGCTGGAAGGCGCCCGGCACACGCAGCAGGTGGCCATGACAGAATTGCAGCAAGCCCATCGTCAGGCGGAAACCGCCAGCCAGGCCAAAAGCGATTTCCTGGCCATGATGAGCCACGAGCTGCGCACCCCCATGAATGGTGTGCTGGGGATGCTGCAATTACTGGAAGAAACGGCCCAGAACGAGGAGCAGCACGAATACACCGAAGCGGCGCTGGAATCCACCGGTCATCTGCTGGATGTGATTAACGATATCCTCGATTTTTCGCGTATCGAAGCCGGGCGCATGGACCTGGACCCGTCATTCTTCGAATTGCGCCCCCTGCTGCAGAACTGTGTCGCCACTTTTCGTTATGTGGCGGAAAGCAAAGGGCTGTATCTGCGCCTTGAGGGCGACGAAGTGCTGGCAGGCAGGGTGGCGAGGAGTGACCCGACCCGGTTGCGCCAGGTGCTCAGTAATCTGATTTCCAATGCGGTGAAGTTTACCCAGGAAGGGGGCGTCACTGTCACCGTATCGGTGCTGCCGGTTCGGGGAGACTGGCTGGACCTGAGTGTTGCCGTGGCCGATACCGGTATTGGTATTCCAGAGTCCAAACGTTCAAGCCTGTTTAAGGCGTTCTCACAGATTGATTCCTCCACCTCGCGCCGTTTTGGTGGCACCGGGCTGGGGCTGGCGATTGCGCGCAAACTCAGTGAAATGCTCGGTGGCACCCTGTCAGTAGGTAGCCGGGAGGACGAGGGCAGTGTCTTTACGCTGTCGTTGCGCCTGTTGTGCCGTGAGCAGCCGGCGGACAGTGGGCCGGCGGGGCCGGCCAGCCCGATTGAACCGGAGCAACATGTCCTGCATGGGCTGGTGCTGCTGGTGGAAGACAATGTGGTCAATGCCATGGTGGCGCGGCGTATTCTGGAGCAGATGGGCGTCACCGTGGTGACGGCAAGTAATGGCGAGGAGGCGCTGGGAAAAGCGCGCCAGCGAGACTTTGATTGCATTCTCATGGACGTGCAGATGCCGATAATGGATGGCCTGGAGGCCACCCGGCAATTGCGACAGTGGGAGCGGGAACAGGGCCGGGCGCCCATGCCGGTGGTGGCGTTGACCGCCAATGCCATGCATGAGGAACGCGAACGTTGCCTGGCGGTAGGTATGAACTCCCACCTGGCCAAGCCGTTCCGCCGTCAACAGTTGGCGCGGGTGCTCAGTCCGTATCTGACTCCTGGACGTGTTCCACCCGGGCAGTAACTTCGCCGTCGACCAGTCGGGTGGTCAGGGTGTCACCAGCCTGTAATTGGCTTACAGAGCGCACCGCATCCTCTCCCTTGAAGGTAATGCTGTATCCCCGCGCCAGGGTTTCCAGCGGGCTGGCTGTTTGCAGGCGCTTACTCAGCCCGGCCAGCTGCACTTGCTGTTGTTGAATCTGCCGCTGTATGGGTTGTGGCAATCGCTTGTTCAGGGCTGCCAGCTGTTGCTGGCGGTCCAGCAGAAGCCGCTCTGGTGATAGCCGCGCCAGGCGTTGCTGGCTGGGCTGCAGGCGGCCATGGAGTAGAGTGAGGCGGTGCTGCATCTGTCGTTGCAGGCGATTGTGCAATTCATCCAGTCGCTGGCTGCTTTGCTCAAGGTGCTGGCGAGGGGAGCGAAGCCGCTGGCTCAGATGGCGCAGGCGCTCCTGCGGGGTGCGGAGTTGTTGCGCCATGACCCATCGCAACCGCCGGTGCAGGCCGGCAAGACGCTGGCTGACCACCGACAGGTCAGGGCTCACCAGTTCCGCGGCGGCGGAAGGGGTCGGAGCGCGCAGATCGGCGGCAAAATCGGTCAGCCCGGTGTCCACCTCATGGCCCACGGCAGAGACAATGGGAATGGGGCA
>NZ_LWFX01001454.1:0-2407 GCF_001635175.1 Alcanivorax sp. HI0083
GTCTGACACAAGTTCCGAAGCGCACCATTGACCGCACAGCAAGCCGTGACGGATTTCCCGCCCTAGATGGCGCTTTTGACCCTTTACGGCTGATTACGCCGCTCGCATACTGACTCTTTTTAAAATAACGTTTTGAAATTTGGCCTCGGTGGGCATTGTCCGGGCCAGCAACGGGAGAGCACCATGAGCAAACCGCAAATCAGCCTCGACGATCTGCAGGCAAACGTTGGTAAAAACGTTGGCGAATCCCAGTGGCGCACCGTCGATCAGCAACGCATTGATGGCTTTGCCGAGTTGACCGAAGACCCCCAGTGGATCCACACCGACCCGGAGCGGGCCGCCAAGGAAAGCCCTTTCGGTGCCACCATCGCCCACGGCTTTTTGTCTTTGTCACTGCTGTCGGCCATGGCCATCGATGTACTGCCCACCATCAAGGGCCAGGTCATGGGCATCAACTACGGCTTCGACAAAGTGCGCTTCATGAACCCGGTGCGCGAAGGCAGCAAGATACGCGGCTCGTTCACCCTGCTGGAAGTCAAACAGCGCTCCGATAATGAATGGCAACTTCGCCACGGTGTGCAAGTCGAGATCGAAGGGCAGGAAAAGCCCGCCTTGATTGCGGAATGGTTGAGCCTGGCAATAATTCCGAGTTAAAAGTTTAAAGTTTAAAAACGCGATAGAGCACTGCACCAAGATGAAAGTCGTTACCCGCGGCCATGCTCTGGAGAGGTAAAAAATTCAGCAAATCACTGTCTGTTTCGCGGCTTCAGGGCCTGTCATTTGGCAATACCATTACTCGCGTTTCAACTTTGAACTTTTCACTTTCAACTCAAAAAGCATTCAGAGAGATACCCATGACAATCCGTTTTGATAATCAGGTGGCCATCGTCACCGGCGCGGGCAACGGCCTGGGTAAATCCCACGCCCTGGAACTGGCCAAACTCGGCGCCAAGGTGGTCGTCAATGATTTCGGCGGTGCCCGCGATGGCAGCGGCGGTTCCAGTGAAGCCGCAGAACAGGTTGTTGCCGAAATCAAGGCCGCCGGGGGCGACGCCATTGCCAACGGGGCAGACGTTTCCGATGAGACCCAGGTCGAAGCCATGGTCAAGCAGGCCATCGACACCTGGGGCCGCATTGATGTGCTGATCAACAACGCCGGCATCCTTCGCGACAAAAGCTTCGTGAAAATGACCCAGGACGACTGGGACAAGGTCGTGGCCGTGCACCTTACCGGCTCGGAAATTTGCAGCAAGGCCGTATGGCCGATCATGCGCGATCAGGGCTACGGCCGTATCGTGATGACTACCTCCACCTCCGGCCTGTACGGCAACTTTGGCCAGGCCAACTACGGCGCCGCCAAAATGGCCGTGGCCGGGCTGATGAATACCCTGTGCCTGGAAGGTGAAAAATACGACATCAAGGTAAACTGCATCGCCCCCACCGCCGCCACCCGCATGACCGAAGACCTGATGCCCCCGGAAGTGCTCGCCATGCTGGAGCCCAGGGAAATCACCCCGGCCGTGCTGTTTCTGGCAAGTACGCAAGCCCCCACCCATCGCATTCTGCTGGCCGGCGCCGGTTGCTACGCCATGGTCCGCCTGATGGAAAGCCAAGGCGTTTACCTGAATGACGACGAGCGTAATGTGGATGGCGTGGCCGCCCACTTCGAGCAAATCGGCAACATGGACAACGCCAGCGAAATGATGACCGGCGGCGACCATGTCACCAAGATTCTGACCATGGCCGCCAAAGCCAAGGGCATCAAGCTGGGTTAACAAAACACGTAGGAGCTTGCTTGCAAGCGAACCCGCACCGCGAAAAGCGATTCGGCTGCAAGCAGCCTCCTACAGCACAAACATCTAAGGCCGAACATACCTCAGGAGAGTGACCATGAGAGAAGCCGTAATCGTATCCACCGCCCGAACCCCCATTGGCAAAGCCTACCGCGGTGCCTTCAACGACACTCAGGCCCAGGCCCTGGGCGGCCACGCCATCAAACACGCCGTTGAACGTGCCGGCATCGACCCGGCCACCATTCAGGACGTGATCATGGGTGCTGCGCTGCAGCAAGGCAGCACCGGCGGCAACGTGGCCCGCCAGGCCGCCCTGCGCGCCGGCCTGCCCACCAGTGTGTCCGGCATGAGCATGGACCGTCAGTGCGCCTCCGGCCTGATGGCCATTGCCACCGCCGCCAAGGAAATCATCGTCGACAACATGGACGTGGCCGTGGCCGGTGGCCTGGAATCCATCTCCCTGGTGCAGAACGACAAGATGAACACCTTCCGCGCCGCCGACCCATGGCTGAAAGAAAACCGCCCTGACATCTACATGTCCATGCTGGAAACCGCCGAAATCGTCGCCGACCGTTATAACGTGTCCCGCGACAGCCAGGACGAATACGCCTTCC
>NZ_LWFX01001455.1:0-1783 GCF_001635175.1 Alcanivorax sp. HI0083
ATGAGCATGGACCGTCAGTGCGCCTCCGGCCTGATGGCCATTGCCACCGCCGCCAAGGAAATCATCGTCGACAACATGGACGTGGCCGTGGCCGGTGGCCTGGAATCCATCTCCCTGGTGCAGAACGACAAGATGAACACCTTCCGCGCCGCCGACCCATGGCTGAAAGAAAACCGCCCTGACATCTACATGTCCATGCTGGAAACCGCCGAAATCGTCGCCGACCGTTATAACGTGTCCCGCGACAGCCAGGACGAATACGCCTTCCAGTCACAAATGCGCACCGCTGCTGCCCAGGAAGCCGGCAAGTTTGATGACGAAATCGCGCCCATGCCCAGCATCATGAAAGTGATGAACAAAGAGACCAAGGAAATTTCCGACGTGGAAGTGACCCTGGAAAAGGACGAAGGCAACCGCCCGCAAACCACCCTGGAAGGGCTGCAATCGCTGCAGCCCGTATTCAAGGGTGGCCAGCAGGTGCAGCAAGGCGGCTTCATCACCGCCGGCAACGCCTCCCAGCTGTCTGACGGCGCCAGTGCCTGTGTGCTGATGGACAGCAAGGAAGCCGAGCGACTGGGCCTGCAACCGCTGGGCGCCTACCGTGGCATGGCAGTGGCCGGTTGTGACCCTGACGAAATGGGCATCGGCCCGGTGTATGCCGTGCCAAAACTGCTCAAGCGCTTTGGCCTGACGGTTGATGACATCGGCCTCTGGGAGCTGAACGAAGCGTTCGCCAGCCAGTGCCTGTACAGCCGGGACAAGCTCGGCATCGACCCGGAAAAATACAACGTCAACGGCGGCGCCATCTCCATCGGCCACCCCTACGGTATGTCCGGTGCCCGCATGACCGGCCACGCCCTGATCGAAGGCAAGCGCCGCGGTGTGAAGTACGTGGTCGTCACCATGTGCATCGGTGGCGGCATGGGTGCTGCTGGCCTGTTCGAAGTGTTCTAGACGGAATCGCGCTGATTCTGTTTCCCCTTGGGGGCACCGTCTGGTGCCCCCTTTTTTTGGTTCATCGCGTACTGGCGTGGATAACACGGTTCTCGACGTCGGATTGGCTTATCGGCGAATACCTGGCACTTTGCCACACCCTCGATGCCGGGTGCCTGACGTCAAACCCCATCACCTGATGTCGCTGTCGTTATTACGGTATCTCTCGCAAGCCATGGGCAGTGACATGACGCCATCAACCAGAATTCCACCTTTGCTCAGCAGGGAACTGCCTCACAATCATTAAAAAATGTGTCCAGAAACAAAAAAAGTCACCAAAAACGAAACATCCTTTTGCTTGTTACCTGGGGTAACGAACCACGTTCGAAAGTAAACCCATATCATGATTATGTTTCCTTTCGCCTATTTTCAGACCGACTTACTGGTACGTTTTCCCCAAAATAAGCCCGTAACCTTCATCTTAAACCGCTTCCCCACCGATTTTTGCCACTTTAGTCGTCTTGACCACATACCAAGCGGTATGTATGAATTAAGCATGACCGATCGGTTTTCGGAATCGTGATTCAAAAAAATAACGACGAAATCCGCAGAGTCAGAAATACAACGCCCGAAGGGACCGGGCGAGTTTCACAAGTGCGCTACAACAACGTTCACAACAACAAACGGAATGTCTGCCCGGTTCATCCCCGGAGCAGTGGGAGAGCAAAATAATGCGAAGCAAAGCAATCGCTGTCGGCTACAGCAGCGTCCTGGCCCTGGGCCTGCTGTCAGCCGCCGCCCCGGCCATGGCCGGCGGTGAATACAAGTTCAACGATGACTTCAGTGCCAA
>NZ_LWFX01001456.1:0-3922 GCF_001635175.1 Alcanivorax sp. HI0083
GTGACATCCTCGATGCTGCTGTAGAACGCGTTGGGCGTAGCCAGTGCATTGCTGGTGCTGAATACTGGCATATGATTTGTCTTGATCATGCACTCTTCCTTGCCAAAACGACTCCAGCATTTTTGCTGTGCCACCGGCTGGAAGCGAACATCTCCACGAGCGGTTAGCTGAATCGTGGCATCCACCTTGGCGGAGTCCTTGTTGGAAAGCCCGGCAAAACTTTTATGGCCATCCGACTCCAGCTTGGCAAAGTCGATCAGGATATTGATGTTCACACCAGTGAGTCCAAGATCCTTGATCAGGCGACCTTCATGTTGCTGGGCGGAACTGCCCGCTGCAGCCTTGAACGCTTGCCCAAAACCGCTTGCCGTGCCGATGTAACGAGGATCAGAAATGGTTTCTCCCTCGCGGCCCATGACCAGATAACGGGTGCCGCCTGCCCCCTTGTATTCGAAGGGGCTTTCCCGGCCTTCAGCATGCATTGCCTGGTAGTGAGAATTCGCCTTCAGGATTTGGTGGGGAACTACCTGAAATCCGGCATCACCCAGTTGCTGCTCTGCGTTATCACAGGCTTGATTGGCAAGACGCTGCATTTCTGTCTCATCGACGCCTTTGGCAGCGTAGGTCACCGTCACCTTCACATCCGAGCGACGGGTTGTACCAGTAGCACGCATGGCATCCGAACGGAAACCTCCACTGGTAGAAGCAGACGCCGCACTATTGACACCAAACATCACGTTGCATGATAACACCCCGATTTTTTCGACGCCCTTCATGTACTTTTCATTCTCCGCCGCGATAAAGGTGCCTGCCTGGCTCGCGGCAGAGCCATTGGCATCATACGCCGGCGCCTCGCTACCGGTTGTGGCACAACCCGATACCAGCGCGGCTAGCGCCATTGCCGGAACCACCTTGCTCCCTGATGTCTTTTTCATTGTTTTTCCCTATGGATTTTGATCTTTTCTGTTGCCCAAACAAAGATGCAAAACACGAGCATGGGCAATCCAGCCAGCTGGCGTGCATCCGTTCCTGACAACGGCATTAAGCGTTCTCGCTTGGAATAGCTGGCCAAAAAAGAGCCTGGCGTTTCGGGAGGGGTGACTATGGCGGGCAACTTCCGCAGAGAGCAGAACTGGCATCCTTGCCGGCCAGGTGCACGACCAACACATCCCTTGCCATGACCAACTTCCCAATTATGAGAAATCAGTCACATCCTACGGTGCCGTGGGAGGGGCGTGACCCCCCTGAACAGGGGGGCACAGAAGAACAACCGTTTTTAATCGCGGCAGGGCCAATGCCCCGCCTCACGCTTACCGCGGCGCGATAATCATGCAAGTACAGGTGGCGTGGGCGTAGAGTTTGCCTTCGTCATCGACGATGCGCCCTTCCGAGATCACCAGGCTGCGCCCCCGGTTAATCACTTTCCCTTCCGCCCGGTAGGCCTTGTCGAAGGTCAGCGGCCGGCACATCTTGATGTTCAGGTCCGTGGTGCCGTAGCTCTCGCCGGCAGCCAGCACCGTATGGGTGGCACAGCCAGTGACGGAATCGAGCACGGTGGCAGCGAACCCGCCGTGCACTCCGCCCAGCGGGTTGGTGTGACGTTTGTCCGGGGTCGCGATAAAGACCACACGGCCTTCTTCCACGGTATCCGGGTCCATGGGGATGGTTTCAGCAATGGGAGCACGGGGAATCTTGCCGGCGGCAAAGGCCTGCATGATTTCCAGGCCGGTCATGGTGACAGGGTTCATGGTCATTCTCAGGGTAATGGCGTTGCCGGCATTATAGGTTCCTATTTGGAACTTACAACTTTAACGCAATGCCCCTTATGGCCGAGCCCCCCTGAGCGCCCCGGGAAACACGCTCAACAATCCAAATTTACCGCGATTCAGAGCAACGCCGTGCGCACGCGGTTGCGGCCAGCCTCCTTGGCCGCATACAAAGCCTGATCCGCCACACTCAATAGCGCCTCCGGGTCTGCGCCGGCGGTGGCGTTTCCGCAGGGCATGAATGTGGCCACGCCAACACTCAGGCTCACCTCCTTGTTCAGGGTGGTAATGCCCGCCACCGCACGGCGGCAGCGCTCCGCCACACCCTCTGCCGCCTGCACATTAGCGGTGGGTAACAAGGCGACGAACTCTTCACCCCCATAACGCGCCAGCACATCGGTATCTCGGATCATCGGACGCAGCGCCGCCGCCACGGCCTGTAGCGCTACATCTCCTTCCATGTGGCCGTAGGTATCGTTGTAGTGCTTGAAGTAATCCACATCCATGAACACCACGGAAATCGGCTCACGGCTGCGTTCACAACGGCGGAATTCCTGGCGCAGGCTTTCCAGCAGCACCAGCCGGTTATGCAGCCCGGTAAGCGGGTCGGTGCGTGCCATGTCCGCCAGTTCCTGGTTGAGCTGCTGCAGTTCGTCCTGCTTCTGTCGCAACGCCCGTTCGGCGGTGACCTGGGCGGACACATCCTCAATCTGGGAGAGAAAATACCGGGGCGTGCCATCCGCGTTACGCACAATGGACACTGCCAGCAAGACCCAGACAATATGCCCATCCTGGTGAAAATACCGTTTCTTCATCCAGTAACTGTTGCGCTTTCCTGCCAACAGCGCCTGCACCTGGTGCAGGTCCTTTTCCAGGTCATCCGGGTGGGTAATGGTCTGAAAGTCACTGTCCAGCAAGGTCTGTTCGTCATAGCCCAGAATGTTGCACAGTGCCGGGTTCACCCGCATCCAGCCCCCTTGCGGGGAGACGATGGCCATGCCAATGGCCGCGTGCCGGAACGCGCCCTCAAACAGGGCCATGTTCTCTTCCATCTTGCTGACGGCCAATTGCCGCTGCTGGTTCAGGTGGTCCTGCTCCAGCGCCTGACCAAGGGATTTGCCCATCAACTCCAGAAACTCCATTTCTTCGATGCTGAAGGGCTCGTTCCGGGGTGCCGGATCGCTGAAATTGAGGGTGCCAAAAATCTCGCCCTGCACATAAAGCGGCACGGCCATGTAGGATTCCAGCTGCATGCCCACATACACCGGATGCGAGCGCATCTCTGCCAGCTCGCCCACATGGTGCAACGCCACCGCCCCCTGTTTGCTGACCACGGTGGAACAGTAGGTATCACCCAGCGGGAAATGATCCCCGGTACTGATACCCCCGTCGCCGGGCTGCACCGCGAGCACTTCGTAGTCACCGTCTTCAATGCGGCTGACAATGCCAATGGAGAGGCCCAGCAGACGGCACCCCACGTCCAGGTACGCGGCATACAGTTGCGCAAAATCACCGCCAGGCAGCAGTGACAGCTGGTGTAACTCTCTCAGGCCGATCAGACTGAAATCTGCACGGTCTTCCATCTCTCTTCCCCGCGATAGATCCACAACGCATCAATGCGCCGCTGTTATTGCTACGTTGTAACCAAAGGCGCAGCGCAAGTAAAAACGCTTGCACTGATTTGCACTATGGCAGCCTGACGCTTTTCATGCCGCTGAAACAGAAAAAGGCGCCGTGTGGCGCCTTTTTCCTGTCTGCCGCTGCGTTAATGCAGCCTGAAGAGGATCTGTAATAGCTGAATGCCCAGCAGCACAATCAGCGGGCTCAGATCGAACCCGCCCATGGGCGGCAGCATCTTGCGAACCGGCGCCATGATCGGCTCGGTGACCTGCACAATCACCCGGACCACCGGGTTATACGGATCCGGCGCTACCCAGCTGAGAATCACCCGAATCAGCACCGCCCAGAACACATAGTTGAGGATCAGGCTGGCCAGCTCCTGCAGGCTGTAGATCACCAGTTGCCCGCCAATACCCGACGGAAAGCCGCCCACCTGGATGCCGAGGATCAGCACCGCCTTGAGCATGATCAGCACCACCACCAGCACCAGGGACGCCACATCCAGCCCACCGTAACCAGGAATGATCCGGCGTAGA
>NZ_LWFX01001457.1:0-2091 GCF_001635175.1 Alcanivorax sp. HI0083
TTGACCGCTGGGTGGCAATGATTGAGGGGGTTCAACGTTACGGGGCATCGATCATTATCGATTGCGGCAGCGCCTTGACTATCGATGCCGTGGATGCGCGCGGTGTTTTTCTGGGGGGCTATATCGTGCCGGGGCTTGGCATGCTGCGCGGAGCCTTGCTTCGGGATACTTCGGATGTGCATATCGAACCGGGAACGGCACAGCTGCAGCTTGGCCAGTCCACTGGCGAGTGTGTTCATAACGGACTCTTGCGCATGTCTGTGGCCTTTGTCACGGATGTGGTGGTTGAACTGCGCCAAGTGCTTGATGATACTTGCAAAGTGCTCGTCACGGGCGGCGATGCGCCGGAGTTGATCGGATCGTTTGCGTTTGCGTTTGAGCATGCGCCGGATCTGGTCCTGGATGGCCTGGAGCGAGTGGCAGCACGACAACAATAAACGATGGGGGAACACCTGTGCGGTGGATATTCTACAGTTTGCTGGTGATTAATCTGGTCTACGTGGGTTTTCAGTTGACCAAATCGCTGGCCCCGGAGCCTCCTTCGCTGCGTTTGCCGGTCTCCCAGGCTGCTGCCGGTGGCGAGCGTTTGCGGTTGCTCGCAGATAGTCCCCAGCCGCAGAGTGCGCCGGCGGCGAGTGTGCCCGGTGGCAGTTTGTGCCCTGTGGTTGGACCATGGGAAAACCGTGAGCAGGCAGAGGCTGGTGCAGTGCAGCTTAAGGCTATTGGTCTGCCGGGCCGGGTGCGGGGTCTGGCTGTGCAGAAGGACCGCCTTAACTGGGTGTATCTGCCTCCCTATGAGGACAGGGAGCGTGCATTGCGGGTGCTGAGAGAGCTGCAGGATCATGGAGTGGATAGCTTCATCGTCAAGGAGGGAGGGGATGCCAATGCCATTTCTCTGGGTTATTTTTCCAGCGCCGAATCCGCAGAAGGGCTTCGCCTGAAGATGCAGAATGCAGGCTATCCCGCGTTTGTCCGTGAAACGGCCCGGGATGTGACCGAATATTGGGTCTACCTGGCGAATTCGAAGCCTGAAGATAACGCCGACCTCAAGGCGTTTCTTGAGGGAAATCAGTTGCTTGGTGTCGACAAGGTTTCCTGTTACTGATCGGGTGCGCAATTATTAGGCGTTTGATGCTTAAGTGGATTGCGTCCCCCCATGCCTTTCTATAGAATTCGCAACCCTTGTGAGCTGGCGTAGCTCAGTTGGTAGAGCAGCTGATTTGTAATCAGCCGGTCGGGGGTTCGACTCCTCTCGCCAGCTCCAATTAATAAAACGCTTGGTAACTACTTGAAAACAAGTTGACAAGTTGTTGAAGCGTAAAGAGAATGTAGGCCCTTTTCTGGAGGGGTTCCCGAGTGGCCAAAGGGATCAGACTGTAAATCTGACGCGAAAGCTTCGGAGGTTCGAATCCTCCCCCCTCCACCAGATAGATTGATTTTGCCGGGCAGTTAAATTGCCAGGCGAAATCAAAAGCCGGAAGGCTGGCAGGCATCGGAAGAATTGCGGGTATAGTTCAACGGTAGAACCTCAGCCTTCCAAGCTGATGATGCGGGTTCGATTCCCGCTACCCGCTCCAGCTCCGGAGAGGTTTGGTCGCCGTTAAGGTGGCATGAAGGTTATGCTCATGTAGCTCAGTAGGTAGAGCACACCCTTGGTAAGGGTGAGGTCACCGGTTCAAATCCGGTCATGAGCTCCAATTTCCGGGCCCAGGTATATCCTGGGTCCGGCTTCATGTGTCTTGATGGTGCCAGGGTGGTCTGCGCGAATGAGCTGCAGTCCTTAAATGTGTCTTTATCGGGTGTATGCGCGCCATATGGCGAGAGAGCACAGCCAAGTTAAGAGGTGAAGAGTCGTGGCTAAGGAAAAGTTTGAACGTAATAAACCGCACGTAAACGTAGGCACCATCGGTCACGTTGACCATGGTAAAACCACCCTGACCGCCGCGCTGACCCGCGTGTGTGCAGAAGTCTGGGGCGGTAGCGCCATTGCTTTCGATGGTATTGATAATGCCCCGGAAGAGCGTGAGCGTGGTATTACCATCGCGACCTCACACGTAGAGTACGATTCTCCGACTCGTCACTACGCCCACG
>NZ_LWFX01001458.1:0-1659 GCF_001635175.1 Alcanivorax sp. HI0083
GGCTGCAGGGCGTTAAGGCGCTCGGCATCAAAGATAGAGAAGGGCAGGTGGAAGCGGCGCACCATTTCCACAAACCACTGGTGCACCAGTGGGGAAGGCACCACCACCAGTACCCGCTTGGCCCGGCCGGTGAGTAGTTGCTGATGCAGGATCAGGCCGGCTTCGATGGTTTTCCCCAGGCCCACTTCATCGGCTAGCAATACCCGTGGGGCAAAACGGTTGGCCACCTGGTCGGCGATATACAACTGGTGGCCAATCAGGTCGATGCGCGGGCCACGCAACCCCTTGATGGTGGATTGCTGCTGGCGGCAGTGCGCATTGAGGGCGTCGATACGCAGTTCAAACCAGCGATTGGAAGACAGTTGATTGGACAGCAGGCGGTCCAGTGCCGCCGTCAGGCGCAGGGTGTGACCCAGGTTGGTTTCCGGCACCGGCTGAATATCGTCCGGGCTGCCATCTTTCGGGTGCGCCATGTAGACCTTGAGGCCGTTGAGCTCGTTGACTTCGGTGACCACCAGCTCCATTTCATCGGCGGTGCGGATGGTGTCGCCGCTGTCGAAGGTGACCCGGGACAGGGGGGCATTGTTCTTGGCGTAGGTGCGCTCTTCCTCTACCGCCGGGTATTCAACGGTGACCAGTCGGTAATCCAATTCCTTGATGATGCCGAGGCCCAGCTCGGTTTCGGATTCGCTCAGCCAGCGTTGGCCGGGGATAAAGTCAGTCATTGTTGCTGCCGGTGATTGCTTGGGGGGCGAATTATACGGGTTTGTACGCCCCCCTTCGATGGGTGAGGCCTATTGAATCTGATTTCGGAACCAGCGGCGGGTGGCCTCATCGGCGGGGAAGTAATGTTCGATGCGCAGTTCTTCCATGACCACATCCAGCGCGGTGCCAAAGCTGGCCAGGGTGGAGAAGCTGCGTAGCCGCTGGCCGGCCAGCTCAATGTCCAGGGCCATCATGGGCGCGCTGTGATCATTACCGGGTGGTTGATGCAGCAGGGCGTCCAGATCGGCCAATTCCGCCAGCCGATCAAGCAATGTGGCCAGTGCCGGGTCAGGGCGAGCTTGCTGGTCACGGTGCAGGCGGCGCAGCAGGAAGGCGGCCACCTCATCCCAGTTGCGCAGAAACGGCCGATAACCCTGGGGATGGAACACCAGTTCGACCACATTGGCGGTCTGTGGAAAAAGCCCGCGCTCCTCAATCATCAGGCCCATCAGCCGCTGCTGAGCCTCGTTGGCCATTAATACATTCCAGTGGGCATCGAGGACGACGGCAGGCAGCGGGTTGTGGTTTGTGAGCATGACGCTCAGCGCTTCGCGCACCGGTGCCATGCTGTTACTGCTCAGGTCCGTTTCGGTGAAGGCAGGTGCGTAACCCGCCGCCAGCAGTAGTCGATTCGTGTCCCGGCAGCTTAACTCCATTTCCAGTGCCAGACGTTTGAGCATGGCAGGGCTTGGCTGGCTGCGTCCGGTTTCGATAAAGCTCAGGTGCCGGCTGGATACGTCGGCCCGTAACGCCAGTTCCAGTTGGCTGAGGCGGCGGGCTTTACGCAGTTCCGCGAGTATCTGGCCAGTCTGCATCGGGGCTCTCACTTTTCTGTGGCGGATCAGCATGGTCATGGCCGCCAGGCTTCGCCATTACCTCTGGGGTAATTGTTTC